>NZ_JBEXUS010000033.1:0-9800 GCF_040614455.1 Nocardia sp. NPDC005978 | reverse complement strand
GCCGAAACGTCGCCGGTACCGATCCTTCCGCCGAGGCCGGGACCGCCGTCGAGCCCGGAAGCCGGTGTCCCCGAGCCGTAACCGGGGCGGGTCCGTTGCCGCGGGTCGGCCTCGAGGTCGGCCCGTGCGCCGGGCGCGGAGCGGGCGGACAGGCCGTAGGGATCGTGGCCGACATCGCGGGACGCGGACGCACGCGGGGCGGAAGCGGAGCCGGGCGGGGAGGCGGGGCGGGCGGTCATTTCGTTACGGGCTCTCGTCGCGGGGGTGGGCGGGTGCGTCGGGGCGGACGTAGCGTCCGAATACGGGTTGCTTGACCCGAATACTAACCAGGAGACGCGACTTCATGTCTGTTCAGCACGATCCGATCCTCATCACCGGGGCCACCGGCCAGCAGGGTGGAGCGACAGCCCGACATTTGCTGCATATCGGAATTCCGGTGCGCGCGCTGGTGCGCGACCCGGACGCGCCCGCGGCGCGCGCACTCGCCACGGCGGGTGCGGAACTGGCCGTCGGTGACTTCGACGACCCGGCCACCCTCGCCCCCGCGCTCGCGGGAGTGCGGGCGGCGCTGCTCGTGCCACCCGCCACATTCACCGCGGGCGGCTGGGACACCGAACTGGAGGCGGGACGCGGTGAAGCATTCGTCGCGGCGGCGCAATCCGCCGGTCTCGACCACCTCGTGTTCACCGGCGTCGCCGGATTGAAGGAGGAGGGCCCGTGGGGCGCGCACGGCAAGCGGCGCATCGAAGACGCACTGCGCGCCAGCGGATTGCGGTGGACCATCCTGCGCCCGGTGCGCTTCATGGAGAACTACCTGCTGCGGAACTCGCCGGTGGACGGCCTCACCGACGACGGGGTGCACCGGCACCTGTTCGTGGCCGACGCCCCGCTGCAGACGATCGCCCTGGCCGACGTGGGCGCGGTCGCGGTGCTGGCCCTCACCGATCCGGACCGATTCCACGGCCGCGTCCTGGAACTGGCCGGTGACGACCTCACTCCGGACGCGGCGGCCGCCCGCATCACCGAAAGCACCGGGCACACCGTCAGATACGAGGAGGTCACCGAGGCCGAGGCGCGCGCGATCGGCCCCGAGGTGACCAATGTCTGGCTCACCGCGCACGAGGGCAAGGGCTGGCACGCCGACATCGCCGCGGTGCGCGAAATCCACCCGGGCCTGCGCACTTTCGACGACTGGCTGACCGAAATCGGTGCGGCGCTGGTGAAGGCGCGCCTGGCGGGCTGACACGGCGGTCCGCGGCCGATGCGCCCCGGCCGGCATCATCTCGACCGACGCCGAATCGCTCGACCTGCCGCACACGGGCGGCCGCACCACTGCCGCAGCCGGCCGCAGAGGTGCGGCAGGCCATCGGCGTTCACCCGCCCCGCAGCTGGATCCACGACATCGACTCGGGGAGCATGGTGTCGGCACCGGACGGGACCTCGTTCCGGCTCACGCGAAGTCGGGGCCACGGGACGCGCCCCGAACGGCGATTCTGCACAGGCGCCGTGCCCTCGGCGAGCGGAGATTCGCCGCCGCTGTCCGATCGCCCTGCCACCCGGTCCGGGCGCCACCGTCCGAAGCGCAACGGGCCGACCGATCGGCGAAACCCGCCTGCGCGGCGGTGATTTCGGTGCGATCTACGCCGGCCACGGCGCGGACTCCTGTCGCGGCACGACGCCCCGGGGATGAAATCCCCGGGGCGTCGGCACTATTCGGCACGGGCTCCCGCGTTCGCCGCGGGCACCGGGCTCAGTTCAGTGCGCCGTCGTAATCCGGCAGCTTGAAGGTGCGTTCGGCGTGCCCGCCCGCCAGGTCCGAGGCGCTGTTGCCGATGTTGGCCACGATCGTGTAGCCCTTGGACTCGATGTCGATGCGGCTGGCGGTCTTGTACGCCTCCAGCCCGGCCGAACCGGCCGAAAGCGTCTGCGGCTGGGTGCCGTACAGCCGCTCCACGGTGTAGCCGACCGCCTGCAGATTGGCCTGGGTGTAGATGCCCATGAGCGCGGGCCGCCCGGTCACGAAGATCAGCGCGGCGCCCTGGGACTTCGCCCACTGGGCCAGGGCCAGCATCGGCGGGATGGCCGGGGTGATGGGCGCGGCGTTGTAGGTGGTCTCGAGCGTGGTGTTGTCGATGTCGAAGACGATGGCGGGCTTGCCCGCGGCGGGCAGCCGGGTGCTCAGGTACGCCTGCGCCTCGTTGGCCACCACGGTGACGTCCGCGATCCACTGGGCGTAGCTGGGTTTGGTGCCGCCGTTGCCCGACAGCGAGGACGAGCCCGTGCCACCGGACAGCGACGACGATCCGGCGCCACCCGACAGCGACGAGGAACCCGTGTCGGCCAGCGCCGCGGGGACCGGAACAGCAAGGGCGGCTGCGACACCGAGGGCGATACCTGCAATAGAACGCTTCATGGTCACCGGACAGTATTCGCCGTCCCAGTGGTGGGTGATCATGTTTCAGATACCCGCACTGTCGGGTATTTCACTCCCGTTCAGCGGGATTCAGGTTGCCGCCCCGACCAGGTTCTCCCCGCGCATGCGCTGCGAGATGACCTGCGTGATGCCGTCACCGCGCATGCTGACCCCGTAGAGCGCGTCCGCGATCTCCATGGTCGGCTTCTGGTGGGTGATCACGATGAGCTGGCTCTTCTCCCGCAACTGTTCGAAGAGTGTAATCAGCCGGCGCAGGTTGGTGTCGTCGAGCGCGGCCTCGACCTCGTCCATGACGTAGAACGGGGACGGCCGCGACCGGAAGATGGCCACCAGCAGCGCCACCGCGGTCAGCGACTTCTCACCGCCGGACAGCAGCGAGAGCCGCTTGACCTTCTTGCCCGGCGGCCGGGCCTCGACCTCGATGCCGGTGGTGAGCATATTGGCGGGATCGGTCAGCAGCAGCCTGCCCTCGCCGCCGGGGAAGAGCTTGGCGAAGACCCCGACGAACTCGCGCTCCACGTCCTCCCACGCCTCGGTGAAAACCTGCAGGATGCGGGCGTCGACCTCGGCCACCACGTCCAGCAGATCCTGGCGCGCCTTCTTGACGTCCTCGAGCTGGGTGGCCAGGAAGTTGTACCGCTCCTCCAGGGCCGCGAACTCCTCCAGCGCAAGGGGATTGACCTTGCCCAGGGTGACCAGGTCCTTCTCCGCGCGCTTGGCCCGGCGTTCCTGGGTGGGCCGGTCGAACGGCAGGGGCTGCGGTTCGGTGACCGCCTCGCCGCGTTCGCGGGCCTGTTCGTACTCGATCATCTCGACGGCCGAGGGCGGGGTGAGGGTGTCCGGGCCGTACTCGCCGATGAGATCGTCCAGTGCCAGCGAGAACTGTTCGGAGATGGTGGTTTCCAGCTGTTCGATGCGCAGCGCGGCCTGGGCGCGCGCGACCTCGTCGCGGTGCACGGTGTCGGTGAGCTGGGCGAGCTGGGTGGTGAGCGCGCGGGCGCGCTCCTTGGTCTGATCCACCTGCGCGGCGAATTCGGTACGGCGGCGCACCAATTCGTCGCGGCGGGCGGCGGCCTCGGCCACCACCTTCTCGAGCTGGGCGGCGATCCGCTCGGCGGAGTCGGCGACCACGGCGGCGACCTCGGCGGCGCGGGTGCGGGCGGCGTGCTGGCGTTCGGCCCGCGCCCGGTTCTCGCGTTCGGCGCGCGCGGCCCGGCGCAGGCCGTCGGCCTTGCCGCGCACCGATTCCGCGCGTTCCTCGGCGGTGCGCACGCTCAGGCGAGCCTCCACCTCCATGGTCCGGGCCTCGGCGAGGGCGGCGGCGGCCTCCTCCCGGGCGTAGCCCGCGGTCTCGGTGCCCGCGGATTCACTGCCCAGCTCGGACTGCTCGTCCTCGGCGTGCCGCAGCCGCGACTCGAGTTCCTCGAGCTTGGCGAGGGTCTCGGTGCGCCCGGCCTCGGTCTCGGCGCGCTGGGCGATGAGCCGCTCGCATTCGCGCTGTGCGGTGCGCGCGGTCTGCCCGAGCCGCCCGAGCCGGTCGTAGATGGCGACCAGGTTCTGATCGGACTCGTGCAACGCCAGCAGCGCGTGCTCGACCGCGTCCTTGCGGTCGGTCTGTTCGGCGAGCGCACCCGCGAGGGTGGCCTCGAGTTCCTCGGCGGTGCGCTGCCAGGTGGCGAGTTCGCCGGTGGCGGCGTCGATCTCGGCCTGGATCTCGAGCTGACTCGGCGCTCGATCGGAGCCGCCGAGCACCCAGCCAGCGCCGGTGAGGTCGCCGTCGCGGGTCACCACGCGCAGTTCGGGACGGGCGCGCAGCACCTGCTCGGCGGCGTCGAGATCCGCGGCGACGGCAATGCCGGTGGTGAGCGCGGTGATGGCGCCGCGCATGTGGTCCGGGCAGTCCACGACCTCGGCCAGCCAGCGCGCCGCACCCGGCAGTTCGCCGTGTGCGCGCGAGTCCGGTGCCGCGGCGCCGGCGTACACCAGCGCGGCGCGTCCGCCGTCGGCCTCCTTGAGCGCGTGCACCGCCGCGTGCGCGGACGGTCCGGTGTCGGCGGCCACCGCGTCGGCGAGCGGCCCGAGTGCCGCCGCGACGGCGGCTTCGAACCCGCCGTGCACGCGCAGCAGCCCCGAGAGCGGCCCGAGCAGCCCGTCGGAGCGATGTTCGAGCAGCCACGCCGCGCCGTCCCTGCGGGCCAGTCCCATCGTGAGCGCCTCGATGCGCGCGGACAGCGAGGCAACGCGCTTGCCCGCCTCGCGATCACGCTCGCGCAGTTCGTCGACTCGTTCGTCGGCCAGCTTCAACGCTTCGGCCGCGTGTTCGTACTGGGCGTCCAGTCCGGCCTCGCCGGCGTCGAGTTCGCCCAATTCCTCCTGGACGGACTCGAATTCGGTGTCGGCGGTCGCGCCGCGCTGACGGGCCTCGGCGATGGAGGCCGAAATGCGGGTGATCTCGCCGTCCACCGACTGCGCACGCGACCGCAGCGTGTCGACCTGACCGGAGAGCCGGGCCAGTCCCTCGCGGCGATCGGCGATGGCGCGCACGGCCGCCAGGTGCGCCTGTTCGGCGGCCTTGGCCGCCTGTTCCCGCTCGTACAGCGCCTCGCGCGCGGATTCCAGCGTCTCGGTGGCGATCTCGACCGCCGCGAGCAGTTCGGCTTCCTCGAGTTCGACGCGTTCGGCCTCGCGCTCGAGCTGATCGGGGTCGCGCCCGGCGCCGGTGGGCTGCTCGATGGCGAGGTTGCGCGCGCGGTCGCGCGCGATACGGATGGTCGCGTTGACGCGTTCGGCCAGCGCCGAGAGCTGGAACCAGGTCTGCGCCGCGGCCTCGGCGCCGGGGGTGAGCCGCGACAGCTCGAATTCCTGCTGGGCGAGTGCGGCGTTGGCGGCGTCGAGTTCGGCGTGGACGGTGACCTGCTGCTCGCGCGCGTAGGACTCCTTGCTCTGCTGGCTCTCCAGTTCGCGGCGGCGGCTCACCAGATCATCGGCGGCCAGGCGCAGGCGTGAGTCGCGCAGCTCGGACTGCACGGTCGCCGCGCGCCGGGCCACCTCGGCCTGGCGACCCAGCGGCTTGAGCTGGCGGCGCAGTTCGGTGGTGAGGTCGGTCAGGCGCGCGAGGTTCGCCTGCATGGCGTCCAGCTTGCGGACCGCCTTCTCCTTGCGACGGCGGTGCTTGAGTACGCCCGCAGCTTCCTCGATGAACGCGCGCCGGTCCTCGGGCCGCGATTCCAGGATCGCCGAGAGCTGTCCCTGCCCGACGATGACGTGCATCTCCCGGCCGATGCCGGAGTCGCTGAGCAGTTCCTGCACGTCCATCAGTCGGCAGGTGCTGCCGTTGATCTCGTACTCGCCCGCGCCGTCGCGGAACATGCGCCGGGTGATGGAGACCTCGGAGTAGTCGATCGGCAGCACGCCGTCCGAGTTGTCGATGGTCAACGTCACTTCCGCGCGCCCGAGTGGCGCACGTCCCGCCGTCCCGGCAAAGATGACGTCCTGCATCTTCCCGCCGCGCAGCGCCTTGGCCCCCTGCTCACCCATGACCCAGGTCAGGGCGTCCACGACATTCGATTTGCCGGAGCCGTTGGGGCCGACCACGCAGGTGATGCCGGGTTCGAACCGCAGCGTCGTCGCGGACGCGAAGGACTTGAAACCCTTCAGCGTCAGACTCTTCAGATGCACAGCCGCCCAGGCTACCCGCTCGATCGCGATTGCCCCGAGTATGCCGGGAACGCGTCCGGTTCTCCGCCCGACGGTTCGGCCGACACTCGGCCCGCGGGGCCAATTCGTCGGATCATTGAAAGATCAGGTAGCCTCGTGGCGTTGCAACTTTTGGTTCTCACAGACTTCAGTACGCGCCTGCTGACCATGACGCAGGCGCGCATTTGTGTTTCCAGTGATTCCATGGGGAATCATTACAGCGACATCAGATCCGCAAAGTGTGGATCGCACCAAACAAAGAGGAGAGTCCATCGTGGCTACCGGTACCGTCAAGTGGTTCAACACTGAAAAGGGCTTCGGCTTCATCGAGCAGGACGGTGGCGGCCCCGACGTCTTCGCCCACTACTCGAACATTGCCGCCACCGGCTTCCGCGAGCTGACCGAGGGCCAGAAGGTCTCGTTCGACATCGCGCAGGGCCAGAAGGGCCCGCAGGCGGAGAACATCACCTCGCTGTAATTCGCGAGCGTGGCTGTTCACTCAGCCGGCGAAGTGCCAGAACGGCGTCCCGTGTTCATCGGGACGCCGTTCTTCTTGTTTCACCCTCTTGCCCGGATTCACCGGGCCCAGTGGTGCCGCTTCCAGGCCCCGGCCTCCCAGCCGGTGAGGACGCGGAAGATGAGCACCGCACCCCACGGGCCGATGACCCACACCGGCCAGAAGTAGGCCGGCTCACCCGTCCCGATCGAGATCGCGGCCCAGATCAGCAGGACGAGCACGCTCACCCCGAGCCAGGCGCCGCCCTCGATGCGCTGCCAGATCGGCAGGCCGGTGACCTTCGCACCCGGCCGCGGCGGCGCGGTCAGCGCGGGCAGGTCGCTGAGCACCAGGCGCAGATCCTCCCGGGTGGCGGTTCCGTAGACCAGGCCCAGTCGTTCGTTGTATTCGGCCGGGTCCAGCCGGCCGTGGCTCATGTGACGACCCAGCAGTTCGGCCACTTCGGCGCGCTCGGCGTCGGATGCGCGGGTTCCGGCGGTGATGTCCATCTCTGAATCCTCCCGATCATGTTCCACAATGGAACGTGAATAAGTCCAGGATATTCCTCCACAATGGAATGTCAATACCCGCAAGTGAAGGCGGGTGCCAGCACATTTGCCAGCAGGGGTGACGCAATGAGATGGTGGGGTTCAGTTCTTCGCACAAGGAGTATTCGTGGACCTCGACTGGTCGACCGGTGATCTGGCGTTTCGCGATGAGGTGCGCCACTTCCTCGATGAGAATCTGACCCCGGAACTACGCCGCGCCGGACGCCTGGCCACCAGCGTCTACCCGGACCACGAGGCCAGCATGGAGTGGCAGCACATCCTGCACGAGCGCGGGTGGGCCGCGCCGGCGTGGCCCGTGAAGTACGGCGGCTGCGACTGGAGCCTGACCCAGCACTACATCTTCGGGCGCGAATGCACCCTGGCGGGGGCGCCGAACCTGTCCCCCATGGGAATTCGCATGGTGTCGCACGCCATCATGGCCTTCGGCACCGCCGAGCAGAAGGACTTCTTCCTGCCGCGCATTCTCACCGGCGAGGTCTTCTTCTGCCAGGGGTACTCCGAGCCCGAAGCCGGCTCCGACCTGGCCTCGCTGTCCATGGCGGCCGTCGAGGACGGCGAGGATCTCGTGGTCACCGGCTCCAAGATCTGGACCACGCACGCCGGCGAGGCCAATTGGATCTTCGCGCTCGTGCGCACCTCCAAGCAGGCCAGGAAGCAGCAGGGCATCACCTTCGTGCTGATGGAGATGGACGCGCCCGGCATCCAGATCCGCCCGCTGGTCATGACATCCGGCGAGCAGGTGCAGAACCAGGTGTTCTTCGATCAGGTGCGGGTGCCCAAGGCGAATGTGCTGGGCCGCATCGACGACGGCTGGACCGTGGCCAAGTTCCTGCTCAACTTCGAGCGCGGCGGCGGCGCGGCGGCCCCGGCCCTGCAGGTCATGGCCGAGGAGCTCGCGCAGGCCGCCAAGACCCAGGTCGGTCCGGACGGCGGTGTGCTGATCGATGATCCGGCGTTCGCCGCCAAGCTCGCCGATGCCCGGCTGCGCGCGGATGTGCTGGAGATTCTCGAATACCGCACGCTCGCACTGGTTTCCAGCGGCAAGGATCCGGGTCCGGCCGCGTCCACCATCAAGATCCTGGGCACCGAGCTGAGCCAGGCCCTCACCGAGCTGGCCCTGGAGGCCGCGGGTCCGCGCGGGCGGGCCTACCAGCCGCACGCCACCATGCCCGGTGGTCCGATCGCCGATTTCACGCCGCCCGCAGACGGTTTCGTGAGCGGCGACGAGTGGCAGGCGGTCGCCCCGCTGCGCTACTTCAACGACCGCGCCGGATCGATCTACGCCGGCAGCAACGAGATTCAGCGCAATATCATCGCCAAAGCCACCCTGGGACTGTAGCCATGGACTTCTCTTTCACCGCCGAACAAGAACTGCTCCGCGACACCGTCACGGAATTCCTCACGGCGCGTTATCAACTCGAATCCAGCCGGGCCGCGGCGCGGCTGGGCGCCGGCTGGCAGCCCGAACTGTGGCGCTCGCTGGCCGAGGAGGTCGGCATCCTGGGCGCCGCGCTGCCGGAATCGGTGGGCGGCATCGGCGGCGGGCCGGTCGAAATCATGGTCATCGCCGAGGCTTTGGGCGCGGCGCTGGTCGTGGAGCCGTACGTCGACACCGTGGTGGTGGGCGGCGGCCTGCTGAGCCGGGCCACCGGCAAGCGGGCCGAGGACCTGCTCTCCGGCATCGCCGAGGGCGCGGTCATCACCGGATTCGCGGCGCTGGAAGCGCATTCGGGCTACGACTACGCCAAGGTCGCCACCGTCGCGCGGCGCGACGGCGACGGCTGGGTGCTGACCGGCGTCAAGACGGTGGTGACCTCGGCCCCGCTGGCCACCCACCTGCTGGTGACCGCCCAGCTGGACGGCGAGAACGCGCTGTTCGTGGTCGATGTCGATCCGGCCGCCCCGCCCGCCGGGCTGCGCGCGCAGTCCTTCCGCACCATCGACGAGCGCCAGGCCGCCGACCTGACCTTCGAGGAGTTGCGCCTGCCCGCCGACGCCCTGCTGCTCGAGCGCGCCGACGAGGCGATCGCGGCCACCATCGACGAGGCGATCGCCGCGGTCTGCGCCGAAACCGTGGGCGCGATGCGCCGGGTGCTGGCCGAGACCGTCGAGTACACCAAGTCCCGCCAGCAGTTCGGCGTTCCGATCGCCAGCTTCCAGGCGCTGCAGCACCGCATGGTGAACATGCACCTGGAACTCGAGCAGGCGATCGCCGCGACGTACCTGGTGACCCTGAAGCTGACCGCGGAGCCGGCCGAGCGGGCCAAGGCCGCCGCGGCCGCCAAGGCCACCATCGGCCGGGCCGCGCGCCTGATCGGCCAGGAGGCGGTGCAGTTGCACGGCGCCATGGGTATGACCGAGGAACTGGCGATCGGCCACTTCTTCAAGCGGCTCACCGCGGTGCAGTACGAGTACGGCACCACCGCGCACCACACCGCCCGCTATGCGGCACTGACCCGGTCGTAACCGCTCGAACCACGGTTATCGACCGCGGCCCCGGGGGTGGGGCCGCCGCGGCCGGGGACAGGGTGTGGGGGGTCCCCCGCGCCGCCCCCGCCGGCGGGGGCGGCCCGGTCCGCCACGTGTTGTTCCGACCGCAACCGCA
>NZ_JBEXUS010000032.1:0-79734 GCF_040614455.1 Nocardia sp. NPDC005978 | reverse complement strand
CGCGGCCCGCCCGGTTCTGGACCGAGTGGAGCGGGGGAGCGAAGCGGAGGAGCGGAGGGAGGGAAGAACCGGGCCAAGGGGGCCGCGAACCCGCCGGAGCGGAGCGGAGGCAGAAATTCAGCTTATGACGGCGATCAGGTCGTCTTTCTGGATGACATCGCCGGGCTTCACGTTGATCGAGGTCACGGTGCCGTCGGTCTCGGCCACGACCGGAATCTCCATCTTCATCGACTCCAGGATGACCAGGGTGTCACCTTCGGTCACCTGATCGCCCACCGCGGCGACGATCTGGTAGACGGTCGACACCATCTCCGCGAGCACTTCCTCGGCCATGACACCTCTTCGTTTCCGCGGACCCGTATCCGCTGCGGGTACAGCCAACCACACATGAAAGAATGAGCTGAACAGAAGGGAGAATACCTATGGGTAAGCGTGGACGTAAGAAGCGCGGCCGGAAGAAGAACGCAGCCAACCACGGCAAGCGTCCGAACGCCTGAGCTGCGGTAATAGCTCCAAATGCACTGAGCGGCACGACTTCCGAGGAAGTGTGCCGCTCATGCTTTTTCCGGGGGTGACTAGGCGCCCGGTTCGATCTTGGTCTCGACCTGCGTGAAGGTCGTGCGGATCTCCATGGTCAGGCGCGCGCGCAGGGATTCGGGCGCCCGTTCGCCGCCGCACTTGCGGTTCAGCAGCGACTTGAGCTTCTCTTCCAGCCCGTACGCCTCGATGCACGGCGAGCAGCGGTTGATGTGTTCCTGCAGACGGGCTTTCGCCGTCTCGTCACACTCGTTGTCCAGCAGCAGCCAGACATCGGCGAGGACCGACGTGCAGTCCATGTCCATGTCGTCGCTCACTGGGTTACCTCCTGACGCGTGCCATTGCCCGAACGATTGAAGCCGCGCTCGCGGGCCACGTCGGCCAGCAGCCCCTTGAGCTGCTTGCGACCGCGGTGCAGGCGGGACATGACGGTTCCGATCGGGGTTCCCATGATGTCGGCGATTTCCTTGTAGGGGAAGCCCTCTACGTCGGCGTAGTACACCGCCATCCGGAACTCCTCGGGCAGTTCCTGCAGGGCGCGCTTGATGTCATCGTCGGGCAGCGCCTCCAGGGCCTCCATCTCGGCCGAGCGCAGGCCCTGCGAGGTGTGTTCGGCGGTGGCGGCGAGCTGCCAGTCGGTGATCTCGTCGGTCGGATACTGCGCGGGCTGGCGCTGCTTCTTCCGGTACGAGTTGATGTAGGTGTTGGTCAGGATCCGGTACAGCCAGGCGCGCAGGTTGGTGCCCTCGCGGAACGAGCGGAAGCCCTGGTACGCCTTGGCGAAGGTCTCCTGCACCAGGTCCTCGGCATCGGCCGGGTTGCGCGTCATGCGCAGCGCGGCGCCGTACAGCTGATCCAGCATGGGCAGCGCGTCGCGTTCGAAACGCCGCCCCAGTTCCTCGGCGCTCTCACTGCTGCGCGCACCGGTCTCGTCGGCCTCGCCGGCGGCCGCGTCGTCGTTGCCGACCGCTAGATCCTCGCCGCCGTCGATGGTCTCGGCTGATTCCGAGTCGTCATCGGGGCGATCGACCACCATGTCGTCGTCGCTCACGCTATTCCCTTCGATCGCCGTAGCAGTTGAATCTACCGCGAGCGGGATACGAGCCGGGAACCCGGCGGGGGGCGCGACGTCGGTGAGGATGTCGAACAGCTCGATCCGCACCGGGTCTTCGACCAAGACGGTCACCGACTCCTCCTAAGTGAACAGTGGCGGCGCGGACCGGGGCTGACCGGTGCCTGCGCCGTGCGGACGATGTCTCCGCGATACGCGTATGGCGTGCAACAGGGTCTGCGGCCGGCATGTTCCCGAGGTAATGAAATCCGCTATCGGGCCGAGGTCCGGGCTGTCTAGGGTGAGCGCATGGCAGCTGCTTCGACCCCGGCGATCAAGGTTCTGGTGCAGGCGCGCGCCGAGCATCGGGTGCACGCGTACACCCACGATCCGCGCAGCGACTCCTACGGCGCCGAGGCGGTCGAGGCGCTGGCCGAACAGCTCGATCTCGTGCCCGCGCAGATCTTCAAGACCCTGGTGATCGATCTCGGCGCGAGCGGGCTGGCGGTGGCGGTGCTGCCGGTGCCGACCTCGCTCTCGCTCAAGTCCGCGGCGGCCGCGCTCGGCGGCGGCAAGGCGGTCATGGCCGACAAGACGCGCGCCGAACGCACGACCGGCTATGTGCTGGGAGGCATTTCACCGCTCGGGCAGAAGAAGCGACTGCCGACGGTGATCGACGAATCGGCCCTGGAATTCGACCGGGTGCTGTGCAGCGCGGGCAAGCGCGGACTGGAGATCGAGCTCGCGCCGGCCGATCTGGTGGCGCTCACCGGCGGGGTGACCGCGGATATCGCCGTGCGCTGAATCGCCCGCGGAACCCTGCTGAGCTGCGGCGATCCTTCACCGCGGGAGTGAGCCCCGCCACGTGCGGGGGGAATGCCCGGAAAGAAACTTGCGTTCGGACAACTATCTCCACATACTTGCGTATTGCAACTAGTTGACCCGTGCAAGAAGTTTCCGGATACAAGGAGGTGGCATGGCCGCCGACCCCGCGACCACCGGCTGCGTCGTCACCGACGACCTCGCCGACACCGTCGCGCACCAGATCATTCGCCTCGGCCGGCTGCGTGATCGCACCAACGCGCAGATCGCCGCCGCCACCAACGGCGAGGTCGAACCGGCCGCGTTCGCCATCCTGTTCCAGCTGATCCACCACGGGCCCATGCGCTCGGGCGCACTGGCCGAAGCCCTGTTCTCCGACGCCTCCACCATCAGCAGGCAGGCGGCGAACCTGGTCAAACGCGGGTTCCTCGAACGGCGCGCGGACAACGCGGACGGGCGCGTGAGCGTCCTGGCCGTCACCGAGACCGGGCGCGCGGTCGCCGCCGAGATCCGGGCCCGGCGCAACGAGTCCCTGCAACTGATCATGAGCGGCTGGACCCCGGACGAACGCTCGAGCTTCGCCACCCTGCTGAGCCGATTCGTCGACGACTACGAACTCAGCCGCTCCGCCATCCTGGCCGCCCTCTACCCGAAGGCCGACGCCACACTTCACCCGAAAACCGATTCCGCAGAGAGCAATTCGTGACGACAACAACGCAGAACGAAGCATCACCGGCCGGGTTCACGCACAAGCAGATCATGGTCGTGCTCAGCGGCCTGCTGCTGGGCATGCTGCTGGGTGCGCTCGACCAGACCATCGTGTCGACCTCCATCCGCACCATCGCCGATGACCTGCAGGGTTATTCGATGCAGGCGTGGGTCACCACCGCGTATCTGATCACCGCGACCCTGTCCACGCCGCTGTACGGCAAGCTCTCGGACATGTACGGCCGCAAGCCGTTCTACCTGGCCGCCATCATCATCTTCGTGCTCGGTTCGCTGCTGTGCACGTTCTCCCAGTCCATGTACGAGCTCGCGGCCTTCCGCGCGTTCCAGGGCCTGGGCGCCGGCGGCCTGATGTCGCTGGCGCTGACCATCCTCGGCGACATGGTCGGGCCGCGCGAGCGCGCCCGCTACCAGGGCTACTTCCTCGCGGTCTTCGGCACCTCCAGCGTGGCCGGTCCGGTACTGGGCGGCGTCCTCGCCGGTCAGAGCGAGATCCTCGGCATCTCGGGCTGGCGCTGGGTGTTCCTGGTGAACGTGCCGCTGGGCATCATCGCGCTGACGGTGGTCTCGCGGGTGCTCAAGCTGCCCCGGACCGAGCGGCCCAAAGTCGCGGTCGACTGGTTCGGCGTGCTGACCATGGCCATCGGCCTGGTGCCGCTGCTGGTGGTGGCCGAACAGGGTCGCGAATGGGGTTGGAGCAGTACCGCTTCCATCATCTGCTACGCCCTGGGCGTGTTCGGCCTGCTCGGCTTCATCGCGGTCGAGGCCAAACTCGGTGACGCCGCGCTGATTCCGCTGCGCATGTTCAAGAACTCGACCTTCGCCATCGGCGTCGGCATCTCGATCGTGGTGGGCTCGGCCATGTTCGGCGGCATGACCATGATCCCGCAGTACCTGCAGGTGGTGCGCGGATCCAGTCCGACGCTGGCGGGTATGCAGATGCTGCCGTTGGTGATCGGCATGATGGCGTCCTCGATCGTGGCCGGTCAGACCATCTCGCGGACCGGGCGCTACCGGGTGTTCCCGCCGCTGGGCGCGGGGTTGCTGGTGCTGGGCCTGTTCCTGCTGCACTTCGTCACCGCCGACACCGCCCTGGGCGTGACCATGGCGTTCATGCTGATCGTCGGTCTGGGCCTGGGCAATCTCATGCAGCCGCTGACCCTGGCCATCCAGAACGCGCTGCCGCCCAAGGACATGGGCGTGTCCACGGCCGCGGCGACGTTCTTCCGGCAGATCGGCGGCACCCTGGGCGTCGCGGTGTTCCTGTCGATCATGTTCGCCCAGGTCGGGCCGAACATCAGCACCGAGCTGCGCTCCGCGGCCACCGATCCGGCCTTCCAGGCCGCGGTCGTGCAGGGCACGCACAGCTCCAACGAGGCCGAGGCCGCGCTGGCCACCGGGCTCGCGACGCAGAATCCCGAGGCCGCGGCCAAGGTGCTCGACGACAGTTCGGTGATCCAGCAGCTGAATCCGACGCTGGCGCATCCGTTCAAGGTGGGCTTCGCCAACGCCATGGACACCGTGTTCCTGGCCGCGGCCGCGGTCGCGCTGCTGGCGCTGATCCTGGTGCTCTTCTGGAAGGAAGTGCCGCTGCGCACCGCGGGCGGCATCCAGGCGGCACAGCAGGAGCAGGAGAAGGTGGACGAGGCCGCGGCCTCGATCATCCCGTAACAGCCTGACACGCACGCATCCGGTCGCGATTCCACGGGTCGCGGCCGGATGTGTGCGTTACTTGTTCTCTACGTGCGTTATCCGTCTCGTAAGGTTCGGCCGACCCCGAGGATGTGATGCGGTTATGTCTCCCCAGCGGCGCTTTCGCCTAGGTGTGGTCGCTGTCTCCGGCGTGGTGCTCATGAGCGTGGGCTCGGGCGCGGTGACCGTCGCGACCGCGACCGCCGCGCCCGGCGTGGTGCAGGTGCAGAATCCGAGTTACCCCAACCCCGGCACGCCGGGGCAGCAACAGCAGCAGCCCAAGGACAAGAACACCGAGAAGGCCGAGAGCCTGGGCGGCGGCGTGGCGAACAAGGTGATCGACACGGTCGCCGGATTGGTGAAGTGCGGCTTGAACTTCGCGCTGCCGACGGTGAAGTGCTCGATCTGACGCACCGGTAGGCACTACCGGTTGCCGGATGACGCGCGGGCCGGGCTCAGATCAGGCTGATCTGCTGCCCGGCCTGTTCGTCCACCTCGCTCAGCAGCTCCGGGCCGTTGTTCTTGACGCTGTTCACCAGCATCGGGACCGGGCGGATGAGAATGTTCGACACCGCCGCGGCGGCGGGGGTTTCCAGGAGTTCCTCGGGGGCGGGGTGATCCGGATCGAGCCAGGCGTCCCAGTGCTCGCGGGGCATGGGCAGCGGCATGCGGTCGTGCACCTTGGTCAGCTCGCCGACCGCGTCGGTGGTCAGAATCGTGCAGGACAGCAGGGTCTGCGCGGCGTCGCCCTGATCGCGATCGCGCCACACCGACCAGAGCCCGGCCATGTACAGGCGGCCGCCGTCGGCCTCGGACATGAAGAAGGGGTGTTTGACGGCCTTGCCGGTGCCGCCGGGTTCGGTGACCCACTCGTACCAGCCGTCCATGGGGACCAGGCAGCGGCGTTTCTTGACCGCGTCACGGAAGGACGCCGTGGTGGCGGCCTTGTCGGCGCGGGCGTTGAACAGCGGTTTGCCCTTGACCGGCACGCCGGGTTCGGCGGTCTTGGTCCAGGGCGGGATCAGACCCCAGCGCATGGCGCGCACGCGCAGGGTGGCCGGGTCCTCGAGATGCTCGCGATCGTGCCGCTGCACGACCGTGAGCACCTGATTCGTCGGCGCCACGTTGTAGTTCGGGCTGAAGCCGGTGTCCCCGGTCTCGTCCAGCGCGTCGAGTTCAACGGCCAGCGTGGCGGGATTCGTGGTTGTCGCATACCTTCCACACATACGTTCATCGTGCCACCGCCGGGCGACACAATCATGTGATGGCGATTGACTTCAGTTCGGAGGTATGAGACGTTCGTCGCATCACACTCTCGTAAAGGGACGTCGCCACACATGTCTGCTACCGACACCGCCGCCTCGATCGATCGAGACGCCACGCTCACCTCCGTCAATCCCGCCACCGGCGACGTGCTCGCCACCTACCCGGTCGCTGACGAGGACGCCGTGCGCGCGGCCGTCGCCAAGGCCCGCACCGCCGCCCTCACCTGGGGCGCGCTCACCTTCGGCGAGCGCAAGAAGCACCTGCTGCGCTGGAGCTCACAGCTCGTCGCCAAGTCCGACGAACTCTGCGCGCTCATCCACGCCGAGAACGGCAAGCCCGTCGACGACGCCTTCCTCGAGCTCATGCTCGCCCTCGAGCACATCAAGTGGGCGGCCTCGAACGCCGAGAAGGTACTCAAGCCCAAGAAGATCGCCCCCGGCGCGCTCATGGCCAACTTCTCCGCGAGTCTGGAACAGCGGCCGCTCGGCGTCGTCGGCATCATCGGGCCCTGGAACTACCCGGTCTACACCCCGAACGGCTCCATCGCCTACGCGCTGGCCGCCGGCAACACCGTGGTGTTCAAGCCCAGCGAATTCTCCACGGGCATCGGCAATTTCGTCGCCAAGTGCTTCGCCGAGGCGAACCCGGGACTGCCGGACGGGGTGTTCACCACCATCAACGGCTTCGGCGCCACGGGCGCCGCGCTGGTGCGCTCGGGCGTGGACAAGCTCGCGTTCACCGGGTCCGCCGCGACCGGTAAGAAGATCATGGCCTCGGCCTCGGACACCCTCACCCCCGTGCTGCTCGAATGCGGCGGCAAGGACGCGGTCATCGTGGCCGCCGACGCCGACATCAAGGCCGCCGCCGACGCCGTGGCCTGGGGCGCGACCGCCAACAGCGGCCAGACCTGCGCCGGCGTCGAGCGGGTGTACGTGGACAAGTCGGTGGCCGACGACTTCATCGCCGAGGTCAAGCGCATCCTGACCGACATCAAGCCGGGTTCGGAGGCGGGCGCCTCGTACGGCCCGATGACCATGCCCAGCCAGATCGACATCGTGCGCCGCCACATCGAGGACGCGCTCAAGAACGGCGGCAAGGCCGTGCTCGGCGGCGTCGACTCGATCAAGGGCCCCTACATCGAGCCGGTCATCATCGTGGACGCGGACGAGTCCTCGGCCGCGGTGTGCGAGGAGACCTTCGGGCCGACCGTCACCATCCGCACCGTCAGCGGCGTCGACGAGGCCGTGAAGCTGGCCAACGACAGCAGCTTCAGCCTCGGCTCCTCGGTGTACTCGAAGAAGAACGGCCTGGAGATCGCCCGCCGCCTCAAGGCCGGCGCCACCTCGGTCAACTCGGTGCTCGCCTTCGCCGCCATCTCCGGCCTGCCCTTCGGCGGCAGCGGCGATTCCGGCATCGGCCGCATCCACGGCGCGCCGGGTCTGCTGGAGTTCACCAGCCCGCACTCGATCGCGGTGCAGCGCTTCACGATTCCGGGTATGGCGCTGCTGTCGTACTCGCGGACCGACTCGACCATGAAGCTGCTGCGCAGGATCGTGCCGCTGCTGCACGGACGGCACAAGTAGGAAGTCCGGTTCCCGCATCGGAACTCACGCCCGGTCCGTCGAGTGCGACGGACCGGGCGTTTCGGTTGCCCGGGCGAGTGCTCGGGACCGAGCCGCGTCGCCGGGACGCGAGCGCTGGACGGGGCGGCCCGGGTTCGCCATTGGTCGCCGAGCCGTAGCCGCTGCGAGCACGGCTCCAGCGGGCAGCGCGATTCGGGCGCGCGACTCGGGCGCACGGGGCGGGCGCGCAGGCCGGGTGCGCGAGCCGGACACGTGAACCGGCCGGCTCCGATCGGCGCCGGAGACCGCTTCCGATTGGCAGCATCCGCCGAAGTAGCGCCCCGGACGGGCGGATTGACCGGAATGGGGGCGTGCGGCCCCGGAACCCGACCATCGTTTGGGAGGATAGGGGCGTGACTTTCTGGCCCGCGCCCCATGTCCACACTTCCGTGCACGCGACCGTGACCCTGCCCGGGTCCAAATCGATCACCAACCGGGCCCTCATCCTGGCCGCCCTGGCCGATGGGCCCTCCACCATCACCGGCGCGCTGCGCAGCCGGGACACCAACCTCATGATCGACGCGCTGCGGGCCATGGGCACCACCATCGAGGGCGAGGGCGATACCGTCACGGTCACCCCGCCGTCGGCATTCACCAGCGCGGTCGTGGACTGCGGGCTCGCCGGGACCGTCATGCGGTTCCTGCCGCCGGTCGCGGCGCTGGCCACCGGCGACGTCGCGTTCGACGGGGACGAGCAGGCCCGCGTGCGGCCGCTGGGCACCATCCTGGACGCGCTGCGCGGGCTGGGCCTCGACATCGACGGGGACGCACTGCCTTTCGTCGTGCACGGCACCGGTGCGCTGCGCGGCGGGCCGATCACCATCGACGCCTCGGGCTCCTCGCAGTTCGTGTCCGGGCTGCTGCTGTCCGCGGCACGCTTCGAACAGGGTGTGACGGTGCATCATTCGGGCGGATCGCTGCCGTCCATGCCGCACATCGAGATGACCGTGCAGATGCTGCGCGAGGCCGACGTGCGCGTCGACGCGCCCGAGGATCCGCGCCGCACCCAGACCTGGACCGTGCATCCCGGGCCGATC
This sequence comes from Nocardia sp. NPDC005978, assembly GCF_040614455.1. Lineage (NCBI taxonomy): Bacteria > Bacillati > Actinomycetota > Actinomycetes > Mycobacteriales > Nocardiaceae > Nocardia > Nocardia sp. NPDC005978. The sequence goes on along the minus strand of NZ_JBEXUS010000032.1, from coordinate 70,981 downwards.
CGGGCCGTGGACTGGGACGTCGAGCCCGATCTGTCCAATGCCACGCCGTTCCTGGCGGCGGCCGCGGTCACCGGCGGCGAGGTGCGCATTCCGCACTGGCCGCGCTACACCACCCAGCCCGGCGATGTGATCCGCGAGATCCTGGTGCGGATGGGCGCGGAGGCGCGGGTGTTCGACAACGTCCTGACCGTGCGCGGGCCCGAACGGCTGGCGGGCATCGACATCGACCTGCACGACGTGGGCGAGCTGACCCCGACCGTGGCGGCGCTGGCCGCACTGGCCGACTCCCCGTCCCGGCTGCGCGGCATCGCGCACCTGCGCGGGCACGAGACCGACCGGCTCGCCGCGCTGTCCACCGAGATCAACCGGCTCGGCGGCAAGGTGACCGAGACCGACGACGGGCTCGTCATCGACCCCACCCCACTCGGCGCCGGGCAGTGGCACTCCTACGCCGACCATCGCATGGCCACCGCGGGCGCCATTCTCGGCCTCGTGGTGCCGGGGGTGGAGATCGAGGACATCGGCACCACCGCCAAGACGCTGCCCGATTTCGTCGCCCTCTGGGAAGGCATGCTCGACGGGTCCGGGGCAGTCCGCTGAAGCGGCGCGAGTACGACGAGTCCGATGTCCGGATCCGTCCGGGCAAGAGCTCACGTCCGCGCACCAAGACCCGCCCGCAGCACCTGGACGCGGAGCCGGCCATGGTCGTCTCCGTGGACCGGGGTCGCTGGGGGTGCGTCCTCGACGACGATCCCGATCGGCGCATCGTGGCCATGCGCGCCCGCGAACTGGGCCGCACACCCATCGTGGTCGGCGATCAGGTCGACCTGGTCGGGGATCTGTCCGGCAAGCCGGACACCCTGGCCCGCATCATTCGCGTCTCCGAACGGCGAACGGTGTTGCGGCGCACCGCCGATGACACCGACCCGTTCGAGCGCATCGTGGTCGCCAACGCCGAGCAGCTGTTCATCGTGGTGGCGCTGGCCGATCCCCCGCCGCGCACCGGCTTCGTCGAGCGGGCCATGGTCGCGGCGTATGTCGGTGGGCTGCAACCGATCCTGTGCCTGACCAAACGCGATCTGGCGGCCGAGTCCGAATTCGCGGCCGCCTTCGAGGATTTGGACCTGACCATCGTCTACGGCGGGATCGAGGAACCCCTCGAACCGGTGCTGGACATGCTCGCGAACCGGCTCACGGCCCTGATCGGCCATTCCGGCGTCGGCAAGTCGACCCTGGTGAATCGCATTGTGCCGGACGCGGATCGGGCGGTAGGCGTGGTCTCCGGCGTAGGCAAGGGCCGCCACACCTCCACCCAATCCGTGGCCCTGCCCCTGGAATCCGGCGGCTGGGTGGTGGACACCCCCGGCATCCGCTCCTTCGGCCTGGCTCACATCACCCCCGACGACGTGATCGGGGCCTTCTCCGACCTGGCCGACGCGATCGAGGACTGCCCCCGCGGTTGCACCCACCTCGGCCCCCCGGCCGACCCCGAATGCGCCCTCGACGCCCTCCCCGGCAAAGAGGCCCGCGTAGCCGCGATCCGCCTGCTCCTCACGGCCCTGAACACGAACGATCCGTGGTTCAAAGGCCAGCCGAGCACCACCATCACCTGACCGGCGGAGACCCTCGCGCCGAAAGAGTCGTCACCTCGCTTGGCACTGCGGGCCATTTTGATTACTGAATGATAGCCATCACTGGAACCACCTTGTTTCAGCAGATCGAGCGGCGCAGCATAAATGGGTACAACATGCTATTGAACGGACAACCTAGCCGTTGACCGTTCATAGCCAAGTTGTTGCCAATTGCTCTCTCGAAGGAATTCGTCATGACCAATCCGCAGCTTCCACGGCGTCAGGTTTCCGGATTCGCACAACCGGGGCCGCCCGAGAAGAAACCGAACCGCAGGATCGTTCTGCTCGCCACCGCCGTCATAGTCGCCCTGTTCGGCCTGATAGCGGCACTGGGCGGCACCGGCTACAAGAGCACAGAGAAGTCGCCGGACACGAATGCCTCGGCCGTGGCGGTCGGGGTGAATCGGCAAGCCCCGGCGGCCCCGGCGGGACCCGAACTCAATACGCCTGTTCGGGATGGCAAGTTCGAATTCGTCGTCACCGACATACAGTCGGGCGTGAAAACGGTGGGTGACAATGAGTATCTCCAGGAGACCGCCCAGGGCTCATACCTGATCGTCTCGGTCAGCGTCACGAATACCTCGAACTCGCCCAAGGGCTTCTCACCCAGCGACCAGTACGTCTTCGATACCGACGATCGCAAGTTCGGCAACGACACGATGGCAACCATCGTGCTGCAGCCGGACAGCAGCGTGTTCGAGGAGATCAATCCCGGCAACACCGTTACCGCCCAACTGGTCTTCGACATGCCGGAGGGTGCGACCGCGGACCGTATCGAGCTGCACGACTCGATGTTCTCCGGTGGCGCGGACGTCGCACTGCGATAACGACGTTCGGAGCGGTGACACAGCCTGCCTGGCAAACGGGTCTGCGTGGTTGGGATCCGCCTCCTGCGACCGTCCTCAACTCGAAAGACCTCTGGTTCGAGGGGCGGGCGGCTGGCACCGGCCGCCTGGCGGGCAAACTCGTACGGTGTAAGGGGTGCGGGAAATCGGGCGAATGGTTAGCCTGCCGAGGTGGAACACCATGAGCGGAGTGAGTTCTCGCCGCTACTCGACCCCGAACTGGGAGCAGGGGCGCCGGTCACGCCGGAGGTTCGGGTCGGGCGGAACGATGACAGTCAGGTATTGCCGGAATGTGTCCGGTGCGGGAACCCGGCGGGTATGTACCTGCGGGCGGTGTGGCTGTCGATGCGGGCGGTCTTGCAGGGCGAGACCGACGTGGACAGCCATATCAACGTGAACTCGTGCGGCGCGTGCGCCGGGAGCGTGGCGGGGATGATCCTGGTCAACTGGGACCCCCGGCACTGGGGTGAGTCGCTGAAGATCGACGACTGAGGACGCCGCGCGGTCGTTCGGTTGACATCGAACGGCCGAGCCGGCGATGAGCGCGGGGCGGATCAGCGCGGGGGGATCAGGCGCAGGCCGTTGTCGAAATCTATGCGGGACAGCTCGCCTCGGGCCGTGAGGCCGAGTTTCGCGAAGACGCGGGACAGGTGGTGGCCCACCGTCCGCGGGGACAGCAGCAGGTCGACGCCGATCTCGCGGTTCGTCATGCCCTGCGCTGCCATGCGGGCCACGCGGAACTCCTGGGCGGTCAGGACCGGGGCGGAGCCCCGATCGGGGGCGGGAGTGCGGCGGCCCGTCAGGTCCAGTTCCTGGCGGGCGCGTTCCACCCAGGGGGTCGCGGACATGCGTTCGAAGGACTCCAGGGCGGCGCGGAGCTGTTCGGCGGCATCGGCCCGACGGCGCACACGGCGCAGCCAGGCGCCGTAGAGCAGGTGGGTGCGAGCCTGGTTCAGGTCGTGGCGGGTGCGGCGCACGGCCAGGGCGCGGCGGAAGTAGTGGTCGGCGAGTTCCTCGTCGGTGCTGATCAGCGCGCGGCAGGCGTAGGCGGAGGCCACCGCCCAATCCGCGCGCGAGCGGATCGCCCACGAGCGGACGGTCGCGTAGTGCTCGGCCGCCTCGGCGGGCCTGCCGACCCGCGTCGCCGCCTCGACCATGTCCATGGCCGCCAGGCGCGCATAGGTGGGATGGCGGGCGTCGTGACCGGGCTGGGCCAGCGTGCGCAGGCGCAGGTAGGCGGTTTCGGGATCGCCGACACTCAGGGCGTGAAAGCCCAGATGCCAATGCGCGGAGGCGATCAGCGCGTGCGCGCGCCGGGGACGCGCCAAAGCCAGGGCGCGGTCCAGGCTTTCCAGCGCGAGATCCGAATCCCCGCGCATGGCGGCGATTTTCGCGTTCAGATTCCAGCACTGGGCCAGGACGTTGCCGGTCCCGGTCGCGCGGGCCAGATCGAACGCCTCGGCCAGCGATTCCCGCGCCGCCGGCACCCGGCCGTTCGCGAACTGCACGATCGCCAGCTGCGGCAGCAGATGAACCGCGGCCGCGTGCTCACCGCTATCGCGCAACTGCGCGACCCTGCGCGTGAACGGCTCGACGGCGCGATCGGCCTTGCCCCACAACAGCACCAGCGGCGCGGGCGGCAGCTGACGCACCGCGGCGGGGGTGATCTCGGCGCGCCCGCGCCCGGCGAACTCCAGATCCCGCGACCGCACCGGGGCGGGATCACCCAGCGCGGCGGCCCAATGGGCCTGGTCGGCCAATTCGCGCAGCCCGGTGGAGGTTTCACCGTCCAGCAGGGCGGCATCGCGCAGCAGCAGCGCGCCCGCGCGCTCGGGCTCGCCCGCCACGAATTCCAGCAGTCCCGCGAGTCCGCCGCTGGCGGTGGCCGCGCGGTCGGCGCCGATCCATTCGGTGGCGCGGTCGAGCAACCGCCGCGCCGACTCGATATCGCCACCGGCCCAGCTGAACCGGGCGGCGGCGGCCAGCCGCGTGCTCGCGTGCACCGGATCGGGGGTGATCGCCGCGGCCCGGCGCAGCATCGCGGCCGCGGCGAGCACACTGCCGCGCACCTGCTCGGCGCTGTGCGTTAGCGCGATGGCCAGCTGCTCGTCGGGCCGCCGCAGCGCCGCCGCCCGATGGCAGACACGCTGATCCAGTTCCCCGGCGCCGGTCAGGGCCCCGGCCAGCGCGAGATGCGCCGCGCGCCGCTGTTCCGGCACGGCGGCGTCGTACACGGCCAGGCCCAGCAGCGGATGCCGCGACCGCACCCGCCCGTCCCCGACCTCCAGCAGGCCGGCCGATTGCGCCGCCTCCCAGGCACTCTCGCCCACCCCGAGCTCCTGTGCGGCGGCGAGCAGCACCCGCAGCACCCCGCGCTCCTCGACGACCGCCAGCAGCAACAGGCCCCGCACCCCCGGGTCGAGCCCGGCCAGCCGATCCCGATACGCCGCCCGCAGCCGCTCCCCCAGCGGCGCGGGCCCGAACGACGATCCCGCGAATTCCTCGGCCCCCACCGGCAATTCCCGCAGCGCCAACGGGTTCCCGCCCGCCACGGCCAGCACCCGCGCCACCCGCAACGCGGGCAACACCCCGTGCCGCGCCTCCAGCAGTTCCCGAGCCGCCCCGTCATCCAGCCCACCGAGCACCAGCGCGGGCAAGCGGTACCACCCCGCCGCATTCTCTTGCGGGGACGCCGTTTCCACGGGAAGGCAGCAGAGCAGGACTACGGGAAGATGGATCGCCCGGCGGATCGCGAAGTGCAGGGCCGCGGCGGTGGCAGAGTCGAGGAGGTGGGCGTCGTCTATCGCGAGCAGGAGGGGGCGGTCGGCGCTGAGGTCGGTGAACAGGGTCAGCAGGGCCGCGCCGAGCAGGAATCCGCCCGCGGCCGGATTCGAATGTGCGGGTGCGGAATACCCGCCCGGTGCGCCGGACTCCGGGCCGCCATCGCTTGGTGCACGGCGAATGCCCACCGCCGCTTCCAGCGCGGCGGCCTGCGGTTCGGGCAGGGCGGATACGGGGGCGGCGGCGTGGAGCAGGAGCTGGTGCAGGGCTGCGTGGGGCAGGGCCGTCTCGGCGGGGTCGCCCGCGCACTCCAGGACGTGGAAGCCGTCGGCACGGCGGACCGCCGCGCGCAACAGGGCGGATTTGCCGATTCCGGGCTCACCGTGAATCGCGAGGGCCGCACCGTGCCCGGCGCGCGCGTCGGCGAGTAATCGGTCCAGCCGCATCAGCTCCGGGCCACGCCCGCATATCCCCGCCTCGTCGCGCACAATGCAATTTACCCCAGCTAATAAGCTGCAATCAAACCTCCAGGCCAACCGCCCTTGACGCTGTACGGCAGATCACACGCCGATAACGAGAGCCATGGGCGGACCGACCGATACGGCGACCGATGTCGGCCGCCCGCACTCCGCCTAGGCTCGTAACCAGCAGTAAAAGCAGCCGAGTCGGGGCGGCTTTTACCTAGAGGGGCCCACAACCGAGCACAGGACCAGGGGAATCCGCGTCACCGCCGAACGCCGCGGGCATCGGCACACACATCAGCGAGACAGCGCCCAGCCACCGCAACACGCCGTAATCGCGTGGGGCGATTCAGCCATGCCAGAATTAATAAATTCTATTCGCAGCAAACCGTGAGGCATTCACCGGGGCTTGCCGAATTTCCGAAATGCGTGCTAAATATTCAACGGCGACGGATTGCGTTCGCGGATTCGCGTGTCAGCGCGGATGCACGGGCCGCGAACGCGAGCGATCGCACCGCCGCGGGCGGCAACCACCGCGCCCCGGCGGACGCGGACCTCGCGCGCAGATGCCTCCAGGGGTTGGCCGGCATCTGCGCCCCACGACTCCAGCTGGCGCTGGAAAACCGAGGACGCCCCGGGTGATCACACCCGGGGCGTCTTCCTTTTCGCCGATGACGCCCGGGCAACGCGAACCGACCACACCCGGTCAACGAAAAGCGCCCGGCCTCAATGAGACCGGGCGCCCGTCGTATCGAATCAGCGGCGGCGCTTGGACTTCGGCGCCTTGTCGAGCTTGCCCGTGCCGCGCGCGGCCTCGCGACGCTCACGGCGAGTGGAGGAATCGGCGGGGCCGCCGTACTCCTGATCCTCGCTGTGCGCCACGGCCCGCCCGTCCTCGGCCGGACCGGAGTAGCTGAGCCCGCGCGGCGCGGACTCGTCGATCCCTTTGGCGCGCAGGGCCGCCGGGGCGCCGCTGCCTGCCTGCGCCTGCTCCTGAGTGGGCAGCGGGCGATTGCCGACCGGCGACTGCAGGCCCGCGCCGACCGAGACCCCGGCGGGCTGCGGCGCCTGCACCTCGACCTGCAGGTTGAACAGGAAGCCGACCGACTCCTCTTTCAGACCCTCGAGCATGGCCGAGAACATGTCGAAGCCTTCGCGCTGGTACTCGACCAGCGGATCGCGCTGGGCCATCGCGCGCAGGCCGATGCCCTCCTTGAGGTAATCCATCTCGTAGAGGTGCTCACGCCACTTGCGGTCCAGCACCGAGAGCAGGATCTGCCGTTCGAGGTTGCGCATGCTGCCCGCACCGGCCAGCGAGTCGATCTCGGCGCCGCGGTTCTCGTACGCGGCGTGCGCGTCGTCGAGTACGGCGTCGAGCAGTTCCTCGCGGTCCAGCTCACCCAGCTCGCCGTCCTCGCCGGTGCCGGCGAGTTCCTTGTAGTCCAGGCTGATCGGGTACAGGGTCTTGAGCGCGGTCCACAGCTTGGCCAGGTCCCAGTCCTCGACATAGCCCTCGGCGGTGGCGCCGTTGACGTAGGCGGTGATCACGTCGGTGATCATCTCCTGGACCTGGCCCTCCATGTCCTCGCCCTCGAGGATGCGGGCGCGCTCGGCGTAGATCACCTTGCGCTGCTGGTTCATGACCTCGTCGTACTTGAGGACGTTCTTGCGGATCTCGAAGTTCTGCTGCTCGACCTGGGTCTGCGCCGACTTGATCGCGCGCGAGACCATCTTGGCCTCGATCGGAACGTCGTCGGGCAGGTTCAGCCTGGTCATGATCGACTCGAGCGCGGCGCCGTTGAACCGCCGCATGAGCTCGTCACCCAGCGACAGGTAGAAGCGGGACTCGCCCGGGTCGCCCTGACGGCCGGACCGGCCGCGCAGCTGGTTGTCGATGCGCCGCGACTCGTGCCGCTCGGTGCCCAGCACGTACAGACCGCCGGCCTCACGCACCTCGTCGGCGTCGGCCTCGGTCTGATCCTTGACCCGTTCGAGCGCGGGCAGCCACGCCGCCTCGTACTCGGCGGGGGTCTCGACCGGATCCAGGCCCTGCTTGCGCAGCAGCAGGTCGGCGATGATGTCGGCGTTGCCGCCGAGCACGATGTCGGTACCGCGACCGGCCATGTTGGTGGCGACGGTGACCGCGCCGGGCCGCCCGGCCTCGGCGATGATCTGCGCTTCCTGCTCGTGGAACTTGGCGTTCAGCACCGAGTGCGGGATACCGCGCTTGGTGAGCTGCTTGGACAGGTACTCCGAGCGCTCGACCGAGGTGGTGCCGATCAGCACCGGCTGGCCCTTCTCGTGCCGCTCGGCGATGTCGTCGGCGACCGCGGAGTACTTGGCCTCCTCGGTCTTGTAGATCAGGTCGGCCTGATCCTTGCGGACCATCGCCCGGTTGGTGGGGATGGGCACCACGCCGAGGGTGTAGGTCTGGTGCAGCTCGGCCGCTTCGGTCTCGGCGGTACCGGTCATGCCGGACAGCTTGTCGTAGAGCCGGAAGTAGTTCTGCAGCGTGATGGTGGCCAGCGTCTGGTTCTCGGGCTGGATCTCCACGCCCTCTTTGGCCTCGATGGCCTGATGCATGCCCTCGTTGTAGCGGCGGCCCACCAGGATTCGGCCGGTGAACTCGTCGACGATGATGACCTCGCCGTCGCGGACGATGTAGTCCTTGTCCTTCTGGAACAGCTCCTTGGCCTTGATGGCGTTGTTCAGGTAGCTGACCAGCGGCGAGTTGGCCGCCTCGTACAGGTTGTCGATGCCGAGCTGATCCTCGACGAATTCGACGCCCGCCTCGTGCACGCCGATGGTGCGCTTCTTGATGTCGACCTCGTAGTGCAGGTCCTTCTTCAGCAGCGGGGAGATCCGCGCGAATTCGGCGTACCACTTGGAGGAGGCGTCGGCCGGGCCCGAGATGATCAGCGGGGTACGGGCCTCGTCGATCAGGATCGAGTCGACCTCGTCGACGATGGCGAAGTTGTGCCCGCGCTGCACCAGATCGTCCAGCGAGTGGGTCATGTTGTCGCGCAGGTAGTCGAAGCCGAACTCGTTGTTCGTGCCGTAGGTGATGTCCGCGGCGTAGGCCACGCGGCGCTCGGCCGGGGTCATGCCGCCGAGGATGACGCCCACCTCGAGCCCGAGGAACCGGTGCACGCGGCCCATCCACTCGGCATCGCGCTTGGCGAGGTAGTCGTTGACGGTGACCACGTGCACGCCCTCGCCGCCGATGGCGTTGAGGTAGGCGGGCAACACACAGGTCAGCGTCTTACCCTCACCGGTCTTCATCTCGGACACGTTGCCGATGTGCAGGGCGCCGCCGCCCATGATCTGCACCTTGTAGTGCTTCTGATTCAGCACGCGCCAGGAGGCTTCGCGCGCGGTGGCGAACGCCTCGAGCAGCAGGTCGTCGAGCGATTCGCCGTCGGCGTAGCGCTCGCGGAACTCGGCGGTCTTGGCTTGCAGTTCGGCGTCGGACAGCGCCGTGAACTCCTCGTCCAGGGCGATGACCTCATCGGCCAGGTTCGCAAGCCGCTTGACCGTGCGACCTTCACCAATCCGTAGCAACCTCGAAAGCGTCAGCGCAGGCACGGGTCTTGTCAGTCCTCTGGTCGGTGGGCAGGCGGCCCCGCCTGGGCGGGAAACAGGTGCGCAGAGCGCAGCCACGACCCCATGGTAATGCGCAGTGCGATCGGCGCGCGTTCCGCTTCGCTCCCAGCGGACGGCGCGGCTCGGCGTACCTGCGGCGATGGCGTGCGCCCGCCCCGGCCCCGGTCTCCGGGCCGCCGCGATTCGCCAGCGAATCGTCTTGGCGCGGAGTCAATTTCGGGACCCTGTCGTACCATGTAGCCAGGTTCGGGGTGCGCCAGGCTTGCACCCGCACTCCCGGGCCGGGGGCGTCGATGACGACGAAACGGTGGGCAGTGTCGCTCGGACCGTATCCCCGGGTGAACGAATCGCGATAGCTTGCCGGTACGCCGGCGCGCGCCGCCGACGCCGTACCCGGGGATCACCATGCGGGCACAGGCAGGGATGTAGGGAGTAGCGGGCAGCGTGATCACCAGACTGACGCCCCAGGACGCGTCGTTCTACCGGCTCGAATCGAGCAGCAACCCGATGCATATCGGATCCCTGGCAATCCTGCGAAACCCCGCGCCGACCGGCAATTCCGGGCGTGCACCGCTGGATTACGAGCGCCTGGTGTCGCTGGTCGAATCGCGGCTGCCGCTGGTGCCGCTGTACCGCCGCAAGGTGCGCGAGATCCCGTTCGCGCTGGGCCGCCCGGTCTGGGTCGACGACGCGCAGTTCGACATCAGCTATCACATTCGCCGCTCGGCCCTGCCCGGCCCGGGCACCGACGAGCAACTGCTCGATCTGGTCGCGCGACTGGCCTCGCATCCGCTCGACAACACCCGCCCGCTGTGGGAGATGTACCTGGTCGAGGGCCTGTCCGAAGGCCGATCCGCGGTGTTCACCAAGACGCATTCGGCGCTGGTGGACGGAGATTCGGCGCTCGAGATCGGGCACGTGATCCTGGACACCTCGGCCGATCCGCGCGAGGTCGCCGACGACGCGTGGCGCGCGCACCGCGAGCCCGCCGATCTGGAACTGCTCATCGGCGCGGTGCTGCACCTGGCCACCCAGCCGCGCGAGGCCCTGGAGGTCATGCGCCATCACGGCGCGGAGGCGTTCGCGGTGGTCGACGCGACCGGCAAGGCCGTGCAGAAGATGGTGTCCATGCTGCGCGCGGCCGCGCTCGGCGCGCCGGACAGCCCCCTGAACACCCGGACCTCGCGCAATCGCCGGGTCGAGGTGGTGCGCACCGATCTCGAGGACTACCGCAAGATCCGTAAACGCTTCGACTGCTCGATCAACGATGTGATTTTGGCCGTGGTCACCGGCGCGCTGCGCAACTGGCTGCTCTCGCGCGGGCAGGTGCTGACCGAGGCCGACACCCTGCGCGCGGTGGTCCCGATATCGGTCTATTCCGACGGCGCCGAACTCAAACCCGCAGGTGAGGTCACTTCGATCATGGTGGATCTGCCGGTGGGCGAACCGAATCCGGTGATCCGGCTCTCGCACATCAAACACGCCACCGAACCGCACACCCGGCACGACCGCGGGGTGCAGGCGCGGACGCTGGTGCATATGGCCGGATTCGCTCCGGCGAGCCTGCATGCCATGAGTGTGCGGTCGGCGAGTACCTTCGCAGAACACACGTTCAATTTGGTGATCACCAATGCGCCGGGTCCGCAGCAGCCGATGTTCATCGGGGGCGCGCGGATGCTGGAGATGTACCCGGTATCGCCGCTGCTGCGCTTTCAGGCTTTGAGTATCGGGCTCACGTCCTACGACGGACGCGTCTTCTACGGGCTCACCGCCGATCGCGACGCCATGGCGGATATCGCGGTGCTGACCGCTTCGGTGCACGAGTCGATGGAGGAGATGCTCGGTGCCTGCGTCCAGTGAGTCGTCCCGCGTCTCGAAGAAACTGCGCGTGTACGTGCCGGCCACCGTGCCGATGCTGCGAGAACTGGTCGCCGACCGTGAGATTCGCGCCCTCAACGACACCGCCTTCGCGGTGACCCCCGCCCTGCGCGAGGCCTACGCCTCCGGCGACGACGAGGAACTGGCCGAGGTCGCCATGGCCGAGGCCGCACGCGCCTCGCTGCGCCTGCTCGCCGACCAGCAGGCCGCGACCGAGGAGTTCGACGGCCTGGACGCCGACGGCGCGGGCGACGACACCGCCGCCCCCGTGCGCGGCCCGATCTTCCGGCGCGCGGTCATCGCCGCCGACGTCGACGAGGCCACGCTGCGCCCGGATCTGGACGACGCCGTGGTCCGGCTGGTGGCCGCGATCCCCTACGACCGCATCGCGTCGGTGCACGTGGATCTGGCCGAGGCCGAGCCCGAGATCGCCAAGGCCGTCGATGTGATCGACGCCGCCGACATGGGCGACACCGACGCCGAATTCGTGCTGGGCGATGCCGAGGATCATCAATTGGCTTGGTACGCGGCCCAGGAACTGCCGTTCCTGCTGGATCTGCTGTAGCGGTCGCGGCCCTCGTATCCGGAGTTCCTCACCTCTTCCCCCAGCGCCGACGGCACCGTAACCTACGATGCCGTAACCTTGCTGTGACAGCGTGCGGCGAAGCTCCGAGCCTGGCCCGATAGGGTCCTCGGGAACCGCACGCGCCGCGCCGGGGCGGGCAGCGACGACGCTGACTCGCAGAGCCAGCGGCTCCGATTTCGGGCCGCATCTGAACGAACTGCGCTACGAGCGCTCGACCGACAGGAAATTGTCCGGATCATGGCTTCGAAGACTTCGGGTTTCTCCATGCGGGGACTCCGGGAATGGCTGGAGGCGCCGGTCGCCGAAGGCGCCACCGCGGGACGCACCAGGCTGAACGCGCTGCGTGGCGCGGCGGCCCGGGTCACCACCCCGCTGCTGCCCGACGACTACCTGCATCTGGTGAATCCGCTGTGGTCCGCGCGCGAGCTGCGCGGGCGGATCGTGGCGGTGCGCAAGGAGACCGCGGACTCGGTCACGCTGGTGATCAAGCCGGGCTGGGGTTTCGATTTCAAGTTCGAGCCGGGCCAGTACATCGGCATCGGCGTGCTGGTGGGCGGGCGCTGGCACTGGCGGTCGTATTCGCTGACCTGTCCCCCGGATTGGACCGATCCCGAGCACAAGTCGAAGCGGCTGATCTCCATCGCCGTCAAGGCGATGCCGGAGGGTTTCCTGTCCAGCCATCTGGTCAACGGCGTGGCCGTGGGCAGCATCGTGCGACTGGCCGCGCCGCAGGGCGGCTTCGTGCTGCCCGAGCCGCCGCCGGCCAAGACGCTGTTCCTGACCGCGGGTTCGGGCATCACCCCCGTGATGGCCATGCTGCGCACCATGGATCGGCGCGGCGTGGTGCCGGACGTGGTGCACGTGCATTCCGCGCGCACGCCCGAGGACGTCATGTTCGCCGCGGATCTGCGCGGCCTGCACGACCGGCATCCGAGTTTCCATTCGTACCAGCACTTCACGGGCGAGCACGGCAAGTTCTCGCTCGCCGAACTCGATGCGAAGGTGCCGGACTGGCGCGAGCGCGACACCTGGGCATGCGGTCCGGCGGGCATGCTCGATGAGATCGAAAAGCATTGGGAGGCAGCCGAAATCCCGGAGCGGCTGCACGTGGAGCGGTTCGAGATCGCGCGTTCGGCGACCGGCGAGGGCGGCACCGTCACCTTCGGCCGCACCGGCCGCGCGGTCGAGGTGGACGGCGCGACCACGCTGCTGCAGGCCGGTGAGGGCGCGGGCGTGCAGATGCCGTTCGGCTGCCGCATGGGCATCTGCCAGACCTGCGTGGTCACCGTGACCGACGGTCATGTGCGCGATCTGCGCAATGGCAACGAGCATCGCGCCGGCGACAAGGTGCAGACCTGCATCTCGGCCGCCGCGGGCGACTGCACCCTGGACGTCTGACCAGTATGCTGGGCGCGACCTGTGACACACCGAGGGGCGGTACCGCATCACACGCGGTAACCGCTTGCGGCACCCGAGCCCGGGACCGGATACCCTCGATGGCAGTCGACACGGTTCGCGCCCGGCTCGGAGCGAACCCGCGCCGTACAGCGGCGTAATTCGAAATACGGAAGGACCCGCCGGTGGCCATCACCGACATCAAGGCGTTCTCCCATCTCACGGCGGCCGATATCGAGACCCTGGGACAGGAACTCGACACCATTCGCCGGAATGTGGAGCAATCGCTAGGCGAGCGCGATGCCAAATACATCCGGCGCACCATCGCCGCCCAGCGCGTGCTGGAAGCGGCGGGTCGCGCCACCCTCTTCGCATCCAAGAATCGCTGGGCCTGGCTCGGCGGCACCGCCCTGCTCTCGGTGGCCAAGATCATCGAGAACATGGAGCTCGGGCACAACATCAGCCACGGGCAATGGGATTGGATGAACGACCCGGAGATCCACTCCACCTCGTGGGAGTGGGACATGACGGGCACCTCCGCGCAGTGGAAACGCGCGCACAACTACTCGCATCACACCTATACCAACATCGTCGGCATGGATGACGATGTGGGCTTCGGCATTCTGCGCATGACCCGCGACGAAGAGTGGAAGCCCATCAATCTCTTTCAGCCCGTGGGCAATCTGGTGCTCGCCGCGCTGTTCGAATGGGGCATCGCGCTGCACGATCTCGCCGCCGTCAAAGAGCAGCTGGGCGTGGCCGGGCAGAAGTGGACCGAGCCGGACAAGGACTTCCTGCGCAAGGCCGGTAAACAGGTCGTCAAGGATTTCGTCATCTACCCGGCCCTCACCGGTCCGGCGTGGAAGTCGACCCTCAAGGCGAACGCCACCGCCAATCTGGTCCGCAACCTGTGGGCCTACGCGGTGATCTTCTGCGGCCATTTCCCGGACGGCGCGGAGAAGTTCACCGAGGAGCAGTTCGAGAACGAGACCCAGGGCGAGTGGTACCTGCGGCAGATGCTGGGCAGCGCCAATTTCGAGGCGGGGCCGGCCATGGCGTTCATGAGCGGCAACCTCAGCTTCCAGATCGAACATCATCTGTTCCCGGACATTCCGAGTAATCGGTATGCCGAGGTCTCGGTGAAGGTCAAGGATCTCTGCGACAAGTACGACCTGCCGTACACCACCGGCTCGCTGGGCAAGCAATACCTGTTGGCGTTCCGCACCATTCACAAACTGGCGCTGCCGGACAAGTGGCTGAAGCGGACGTCCGACGATGCGCCGGAGACCTCGTCCGAACGCAAGTTCGTCGGCGTCACCCTGCCGTCGCTGCCGCATATGCCACATATGCCGGCGATGCCGTCCATGCCCTCGATTCCGAACGAGGCCAGTGAATGGCTGGCCGAGCATCATTTCACCGGCATCGACCCGGTGACGGGTCAGCGGCGCGGGCTGCGCTCGGCCATGCAGGAAGCCAAGGTTGCGCTGAAAGAGAAGGCGCAGCACGAAAAGCAGATCCTGCGCGAGGCGAAGGCGTCGCTGCAGGAAAAGGCCCGGGCCGAGAAGGCGCTGCTGCGCGAGAAGGCCGGGCGCAAGCACATCCTCCCGAAGTTCCTGCGCCGCAACGCATAGCAGAGCGAAGTGTCGAATACAATGCGGTATTCGACACGTTCGGGATTCAAGAGCTCGTAACCTACGGAGCCGTAACCTACGGTATCGTAGGCCGTATGGCGATATCGGATGTCAAGGAATACGCACACCTCACCCCGGAAGATGTCGAAGCTATCGGCGCAGAGCTCGACGCCATCCGCCGCGAAATCGAATCTTCCCGGGGTGAACACGACGCCCGCTATATCCGCAATGTCATCCGCCTGCAGCGCGCCCTCGAAATCAGCGGGCGCGGTGTGCTTTTCTTCAGTCTTTTCCCGCCCGCCTGGTTCACCGGCGCGGCCCTGCTCGGCGCGGCCAAGATCATCGAGAATATGGAGATCGGCCACAATGTCATGCACGGGCAATGGGATTGGATGAACGACCCGGAAATCCACTCCACCTCATGGGAATGGGACAACGCCGGGCCCTCGGAGCACTGGAAGATCACCCATAACTTCCTGCACCACAAGTACACCAACGTGCTCGGCATGGACGACGACATCGGCTACGGCCTGCTGCGCGTCACCCGCGATCAACGCTGGTCCCCCTTCTATCTCGGGCAGCCGCTGTACAACCTGCTGCTGCAGAGCTTCTTCGAATACGGCGTCGCCATCCAGCATCTGGAGCTCGGCAAGGTCGCGAAGAAGAAGTGGGCCAAGGACTCCCCCGAGTGGAAGCAGTTCGAGGCCGACCGCACCCTGGTGCTCAAGAAGATCGGCAAGCAGGCGGGCAAGGACTACCTGCTGTTCCCGCTGCTGACCGGTCCCGCGTTCTTCGGCACGCTGACCGCGAACCTGGCCGCCAACGTGATTCGCAACGTGTGGACCAACGCGGTCATCTTCTGCGGCCACTTCCCCGACGGCGCCGAGAAGTTCACCAAGCACGACGTGCTCACCGAGACCCAGGGCGAGTGGTACCTGCGCCAGATGCTGGGCAGCGCGAACATCGACGGCGGCAAGCTGCTGCACTTCATGTCCGGCAACCTGAGCCATCAGATCGAGCACCACCTGTTCCCCGACCTACCCTCGAACCGCCTGGCGTCCATCGCGGTTCGCGTGCGCGCCATGTGCGACAAGTACGACCTGCCGTACACCAGCGGTTCGCTGCCGGTGCAGTACTTCAAGTCGTGGCGCACCATCATGAAGCTGTCGCTGCCCAACAAGTACCTGAGCCGCAGCACCCACGACGCGCCGGAAACCAAGTCGGAGAAGGCGTTCGGCGGCGTGGCCACCATCGATCCGTCGACCGGCCGCCGCTCGGGCCTGCGCACCGCGCTGGCCGCCGGCAAGCGCCGCATCACCCGCAAGGAACCCGCGCTCGTCGGCTGAGCCGGATTCCGGCTCGCCACAAAGCCTTCGACAGTGCCCCCGCCGTGACGGCGGGGGCACTGTCGACTGCGTACGCGTGATCAAGCGACGGAAGGTGAAGGCGGGCGGAGGCAGCCGGGGCGGCTGTGCGGCCGCGACATCTCGCCGACATCGACCACCACGAAGCACTCCCCCGAGCAAACCACATCCGGGGGGGAGCACCGGGCGGAGACAGCGGCGGCGGCCGAGGGGCTGCGCCGGCGGTGATTCGCCATCGCGGCGGGCCCCGCGGGGTGCCGGACACGGGGGCGGGTGCGCCTGGTTCACTGGGGGCCGTGTGTTCCGAAGGTCCGATTGCCCCCGTGGAATGTCCCAGCGTCTACGACGCCATTCGCCTGCGCCGCGATGTGCGCGCGGAGTTCACCGGCGAAGTCGTGGACGACGACACCCTGCTGCGCATCCTCGATGCCGCCCATCGCGCACCCAGCGTCGGCAATTCCATGCCCTGGGACTTCACCGTCATCCGTGACCCGGCGATGCTGACCAAGTTCGCCGACCACGTCGCCGACAAGCGCCGCGAGTTCCACGCGGGCCTGCCCGCCGACCGCGCGGACACCTTCGACCCCATCAAGATCGAAGGCATCACCGAGTCCGGCACCGGGATCGTGGTCACCCACAACCAGTCTCGCGGCGGCACCCACGTGCTGGGCCGCGCGAGCGTCCCCGAGACCGGCATCTACTCCACGATCCTCGCGATCCAGAACCTCTGGCTCGCCGCGACCGCCGAGAACGTAGGCGTCGGCTGGGTCAGCTTCTACGACACCCCGGTCCTGGCCGACCTGCTGAACCTGCCCGACCACGTGAAACCGGTCGCCTGGCTCTGCGTCGGCCCGGTCGAGAAGTTCCAGGAGGTCCCCGACCTGGAACGCTTCGGCTGGCGCACCCGCCGCCCCCTGGAGTCCGCCGTCCACTGGGAGCGTTTCACCGACCGCGACGCCTGAACGCCCGTCCCCGAAGCCCGCGCTCCGCACCGGCGCGTTCCGGGCAGCCCTGCGCCGATGAGAAGGGCTGCCTGCCGCCGCGGCCGTATCGACCTGTCCCGCTGCGCAACCCGGCCCCCTCGGCGCATGGATATCGGAGATGTTCTCGGCTTCCGTCACTCGTCTTGCCGGTTGTGTCCGCCGCCGAGACGGTGATCTCGGTCGCCGACGACGCGGCGCGGCCCTCGGGCTGTGCCGCCGGCCTCGTTCGGCATCTCGCCGCGGCCTCGGCTCGTATCGTCCGTCGGCAGCCGTCGGGCCGATGCGTGATGAGTCCGTTCGGTGGCGCGGCGGGTCGCCCCGGTCGCGCGTGCGGGATGGGGCGACCGGGCCGGGTCAGACGCGTTCCAGGACCGCCGACGCGCCGATGCCGCCTGCCGCGCAGATGCCGAGCAGGGCGGTCGACTTGCCGGTGCGGTGTAGCTCGTTCGCCATCGTCGTCACCATGCGGGCGCCGGTCGCGCCGAAGGGGTGGCCGAGGGAGACCGAGCCGCCGTGCACGTTGAGCTGCGCGGGGTCGATCTCGCCGACGGCGGTGTCGCGGTCCAGGCGGGTCTTGGCCCACTCGTCGCTGGCCAGGGCCGTCACCACCGAGAGGGTCTGGGCGGCGAACGCCTCGTGGATGTCGACCAGGTCGACGTCGGCCAGGGACAGGCCGGCCTTGTCCAGGGCGCGCGGCATCGAGATCGCGGGGCCGATCAGGACCTGGTCGCGGGGATCGACGCTGACGTAGCTCCAGGAGCGGAAGGCCGCGAGGGGGGTGAGGCCGAGGGCGCGGGCCTTCTCCTCGCTCATCAGCAGGACTGCGGACGCGCCGTCGGTGAGCGGGCTCGCGTTGCCCGCGGTGACGGTGCCGCCCTTGGCGAAAACCGGTGCGAGAGAAGCGAGTTTCTCGACGCTGGTGCCGGGGCGCACCAAGCCGTCGCGATCGACGACCTTGCCCTCGGGGGTGGTCACCGACAGCACCTCGTCGGCGAAACGGCCGGAGTCGATGGCCGCGGCGGCGCGTTGGTGCGAGCGCGCGGCGAACTCGTCCTGCGCGGCGCGCGAGATGCCGTGGATGCGCGCCATCTTCTCGGCGCTCTCACCCATGACCTCGCCGGTGGTGCGCTCCTCGATCTTGGGCCGGCGCGGCACCAGGTCGTAGAAGGGCGCGAGCTGCGCGGCGGCGGCCAGGTAGTCCTTGGCCTTGGGCTTGCCCAGGGCCAGGGGCGCGGCCGCGTGCACCATCTTCTGCGGGAGCTTCACCTCGGCGTTGCTGGTGGAATCGCTGCCGCCGGCGATCATGATGTCGTACTCGCCGCGCTCGATGGCGGCCGCGGCCGAGGTCACGGCCTGCAGGCCCGAGGCGCACGCGCGCGTGACGGTGTAGCCCTCGCACCCGGGATCGAGCTGGAGATCCAGCGCGATCTCGCGCGCGATGTTGGGCGCACCGCTGGGCAGGATCACCCCGCCCCACACGATGGCCTGCACGGCGGCCTTGTCCAGCCCACTGCGCTCGAGCAACCCGGCGACCGCGATGTCGGCCAGGTCGATGGAGTCCATCCGGGTGAAGTCCCCGAATGCCCGCACGAACGGGGTCCGAACGCCGGAGACGATGACGGCACGGCGAGCGCCCTTGGAAGCCATGGTGATTTCCCTTCGAGAATGCCTGGCCATCAAACTTACCGCGAGGTAAGAAAGAAAGCGATACACCTCGTAACAGGAAAATGCGCCGCCCCGAATGCGCCCGTACGACGCTGATTCCCCGCCGGCGAACATCGATTGCGGGGTCTCCCCACGACCTGCGACGGCCGCGGGGAGGCGAAAGATGAAGCCGGGGCCCGGTCGAGCCCCGGAGGAAGGAACGAACTGACGAGGGCTACCGGTTACGCGAGACGGATGATGCCGTAATCGAACGCGTGGCGACGGTAGACGACCGACGGTCGGTCGGTCTCCTTGTCCTGGAACAGGAAGAAATCGTGACCGACGAGCTCCATCTGGTAGAGGGCGTCGTCGACCGTCATGGGGATCGCGGGATGGGTCTTGGTGCGCACGACATGACCAGGACCGGCGTTCTCGCCGTCCAGATCCTCGGGCGCGTGATCGTGTGCGTCGGACGACCCGTTCGACGACACGAACAGCGAATCATCGATCAGACCGGCGGTCGCCTGAGACACCGAGATGGGTGTCTTGTCCCCATGATGAACGCGACGACGATCCTTGAGCCGGCGTAAGCGGCCCTCCAGCCTCTCGACCGCCAGTTCCAGGGCGGCGTAGAAACTGTCCGCGCAGGCTTCGGCCCGGACGACCGGACCCTTGCCGCGAGCGGTTATCTCGATTCGCTGGCAATTCTTGCGTTGACGACGGTTGGGTTCGTGGGTGAGTTCCACATCGAAGAGATAGATGGTCGGATCGAAGCGCTCCAAGCGAGAAAGCTTGTCCGCCACATGAACTCGGAAATGATCGGGCACTCCGCCCTCACCGAGTGTTCGTCCCTTGACGACGATCTCCGCCTGCTGGGCGGGGGCCGTCTTGTCTTCGGGTTCGAGAGCGTCTTCCAGCAGCACCGAAGTGACCGCGGACTTCGCTGAAGGTCGTGAAGAAGTCGTCACGCGTACCTCCCGGATCTGGCCGCACAAAGCCGCTCGTGCGGCGGGATTGAAACGTGTGCCGATCGAAATCGCTCGGCACATATGGTCCGAGGCGCCACCTCCAAACGTGCGGTTCGGGTGTCTGATCGCCACGCTAGTTCGCCAGCGACCTGTCCGCCAGTGTTCACGCAAATTTCGAAGAATCAAGCGTGGCAGGTAACCAGCGCGGCACGAACCGTCACTCCGGCCGCAGTGAGCGCACGGACCGATTCCGTCACTGTGGCACCGGTGGTCAACACGTCATCGATCAGCACTACCTCGGCATTTGCCGGAAATCGGGCCTGATTCGGGCGGCCGGGAGCCACTATGATTCGCCCGCGCAGATTGTGCTGGCGGTCGCCGCGGCCCAATCCGACCGAATCGCGCACACCGGCCCGCAGCCGCAACATTCGTACCGGTCGGCAATCGGATAGCCAACTCGCCGCGACGAACGCGGCACCCGTCACCGGGTCACCGCCGCGCCGGCGGGCCGCTCCGGCCCGGGTGGGCGCGGGGACCAAAATAAGCGGTCGCGCGCGATCGCGCAAAGTATCCAGCCCCCTGGCCAAGGCGAACCCCAGCGGCCCCGCCAGATCGGCCCGATGCTGTTCCTTGGCGGCCAGCACCGCGCGCCGGGGCGCACCGCGATAGGGCGCCAGCGCCCAGCACGGCACCCGGGGATCGGCGCGCGGGCGCACCCGGATCGGCGGACCGGACAGCGCCGCGGCGCAGTCCGCGCACCAGTCGGTGCCCGGTGTTCCGCACCCGCCGCAGGCGCGCGGCAGCATCAGATCGATCGCGCTCGCGAAGAACGCCCCCATCGATCCAGTGTGCGCCTAGCCGGGCAGCACCGGGACCGCATTGCCGCCCAGACCCGGAACTTCGCGCCAGTAGTACTCGCCGCCTTCGGGATTGCGGGTCAGCTCCAGCACCGCACGCGAATCGGCCACGTACTCGTTGTTCGGGGTCGCGACCACCACGCGCACCGGCGGGGTCAGGTTCTGGGTGGTCTGCGGCTGGTACCCGGAGCCGTCCACCAGCACGGCCGCAACGGGGTCCACGTTGCCCTCTCGCGTCACGATGACGCGTTCGTCGGACTGCCAGTCGATCGACACCGCCGCGGTGCTCAGACCGACGGCCAGCGGCAGCGGCGAGGACAGCCGGAACTTGCCCCCGGGCTGGGGCACCACGACCGCGACGTACACCTTGCCGTTGGCGATGATGGCCGCGCGCGCCCCCGAGGGCGAGATCCGCAACTCGGTGATCGGCCCGCGCGGGGACTGCGCGCTGGAGTTGGCCACCGGCGCGGTCAGGTCGCTGATGTCCACGTCCTGCACCGACACGTTGCCGGTCGCGCGGTCGTGCACCGCGCGGATGACCCGTTCGCCGTCGACCACCGTCCAGGCCGAGCTGCCGTCCGCGGGCCAGCTCGGACGGGTGAAGGTGCCGCCGGTGGCGACCGGGAAACCCTGTCCGTCGTAGGTGCCGAAGATGAGCGTGCGGCCCGGTTCCGGCTCGGGGCGGCCGGATTTGGCGACCGCGGCGACCAGTCCGCCGTCCAGGGACAGCGCCACCGCCTCGAGGGTGTGCGTGGTGCCGAAGAAACCGGGTGCGGGCGCGATGCCGTTGTCGGTCACCGCGACCAGGGAGCCGTCGCGTACCGCGTGCAGCCCGGCGCGGTTGTGCGCCACCGCTTCCGGGCCCAGGACGTCGACGTCGGCGCGGGTCCATCCGGTGGTGGCGTAGCGCTCGTCGAGGGCCTTGCCGTCGGCCAGCAGCATGTACGGGCCGAGCACCTCGGCCCCGGCCAGGGTCAGCACGACCTGGGTCGCCAAGAGCTCCTTGGCTTTCGGGTCCAGCGCGCCCGCCCCGGCGAAGTCGATCTGCACCCCGCCGCCGCCGACACCGATGCCGTCGGTGTCACCGCCGGCGCTGGTGATGGGTCCGCGCAGGGTCACCGGCCCGGACAGCGGATTGCGCACCGCGGGCGCGAGCGCCTCCTGCGGACCCTCGGCGAGCAGCCCGAGCAGCTTCTGCGGCAGCTGATCCTTGCGGGTGGAGATCCAGCGCAGGTCCGGAACCATCGCGGCCCCGGCCAGATTGGGGAAGAACAGCGAGTACCGCTTGTAGGACTTGGCGAAGGCGGTCTGCTCCACGATGACGCCCGACGGCAGATCGTCCACCCGCCATTCGCCGTCGACCTTGATCAGTTCGACCTTGTTCTCCAGGGTGCCGTCGCTGGTGCGGTAGGAGCCGTCCGGCGCCAGCTCGCCGATCTTGCGGGCGCGGATGACGTAGGTGGCGGTGTCCGCGGTCCGCGATTCGCGCAGGGTGTCGGGCCGGTCCACGATGGTGGTGCCGGCGGCGTCGTCCCAGCGGACATTGGCCGCGGGCGAGAGGAATTGGCGGGCGGCCTGATGCCGATTGGTGGGATCGGCGGTGGCCTGCAGGAAATCGCGCAGCAGCTGATCGGGTTCGCGCCCGGAGATCGGCGGCTGCAGCTCGGCGCTGGTCGGCTGCCGTTCCAGGGTGCCCAGCGCCTGCGGCGCCGAGGAGTCGGGCAGATTCGCGCACGCGGTGGCGCTGAGCAGACAGCCCAGCACCAGCAGCGCCCGCACCAAGCGCGAGTTGCTGCCTTTCCTCATTGCCGTCCGTCTCCTGAGTCGGCGAGCACTGTGCCATCGGGTTTCTCGTCCGGTCCGGCGCCGCCCGCGCCGTTGCTGTCCGGGCTCGCGCCGCCGGGGTCGCCTTCTCCGGCGTCGTTCTCGGCGGCAGGGCTTTCGGCGGCGGAGTCCTCGGCAGCGGGGTGTTCGGCGGCGGCGTCTTCGGATTCCGGTTCGGAGCCTGTCGGATCGGGCCCGGTCTCGGGTAGGGCAGAAAGTCCCTCGCCCGACGGCACGAACAGCGGGATCGGGGTGATGCGGCCCGAACCGGTTTCCGCACCGTCCGAACCCGATGCGCCGGAATCGGATTCGGGCACCGAGCGCAGGATGCGGCCGGAGTCGGCGGCCTCCCCGGCCGCAGCCGCCCCGAAACCCGTTGCGGCCGGACCGGCGTCGGGCGCGGCGTCGGAATCCACCGTGCCGATGTCGAGGGCGAGCTGTTCGGCGGTGATGCCGCCGCGCAGCTTGGGCGGTTCCAGCGGCAGCGGGCTCGAACCGAGTTTCTTGGTGCGCACCAGCGGCAGGGTGAGCCGGAAGCTCGCGCCGACGCCCATCTCGCCCCAGGCTTCGAGCTTGCCCTCGTGCAGGTTCGCGTCCTCCACGCTGATGGACAGGCCCAGACCGGTGCCGCCCGAACGCCGCATACGGGAGGGGTCCGAGCGCCAGAAGCGGTTGAACACCAGCTTCTCCTCGCCCGGGCGCAGGCCCACGCCCTGGTCGCGCACCACGATGGCGACCGCGTTGGCGTCGGTGTCCCCGCGCATGCGCATCAGGACGGGTTTGCCCTCGCTGTGGTCGATGGCGTTGGCGAGCAGATTGCGCAGCACACGTTCCACGCGGCGCGGATCCACTTCCGCGACAAGGGGTTCCTCGGGCATGTCGACGACGAGTTCGACGCCGGACTCCTTGGCCAGATGCCGCACCGTGGACACCGCGGCCCGCGCGCACATGCGCACGTCCAGCGATTCCACCTGGAGTTCGGCCACACCCGCGTCGTGCCTGGAGATTTCGAGCAGATCGTTGAGCAGGCCCTCGAAGCGATCGAGTTCGTTCACCAGCAGTTCGGCCG
Organism: Nocardia sp. NPDC005978; assembly: GCF_040614455.1. Lineage (NCBI taxonomy): Bacteria > Bacillati > Actinomycetota > Actinomycetes > Mycobacteriales > Nocardiaceae > Nocardia > Nocardia sp. NPDC005978. The sequence continues at coordinate 47,461 of NZ_JBEXUS010000032.1, read as the reverse complement.
AGCGCGCGAGCGCGGGATCCAGGTCGTCGCTGGAGCCGTGGATGAGATCGGCGGCCATGCGGACCGTGGTCAGCGGCGTGCGCAGCTCATGGCTGACGTCGGAGGTGAAGCGGCGCTGCAGATTTCCGAACTCTTCCAGTTGGGTGATCTGGTTGGACAGACTCTCGGCCATCTCGTTGAACGACATGGCGAGCCTGGCCATGTCGTCCTCGCCGCGCACCAGCATGCGTTCCTTGAGGCGGCCGTCCGCGAAGCGCGAGGCGATGCGCGCCGCGGATCGAATGGGCAGCACCACCTGTCGCGTCACCAGGGCGGTGATGGCGGCCAGCAGGACCAGCAGCACGATGCCGCCGATGAGCATGGTGCCGCGCATGAGGTCGAGGCTGCGCTGTTCGTTGGTGAGCGGGAAGATCAGGTAGATCTCCAGGCTCGGCACGTCGGTGGCGGGGCTGCCGATGATGAGGGCGCGCCCGCGGAAGCCGTCCGGATCCGAGACCGGCGCGAACTGGTAGCTGATCTGCCGTTCCTGCACGAAATGTCGCAGTTCCGGCGGGATTTCCTGGATCGGCCCGGCCGACAGCTCGGATTGACTGTCCCCGACCATGGCCAGCGCGGAGTTGTAACTGCCCGCCTCACCGCCGGATTGGGCGCCGCCGCCACCGGCCAGGGCGCGGCGGGCATCCTCCAGTCGGGCCAGCTGGGTGCTGGAATCGTGCACGCCGGTGAGCGTGGACTGCACCGTGTTTCGCGCACGGGCCATCTCCTCGACGGCCGCGTTGATCTTCGCGTCCAAGAGCCTGTCGGTGATCCGGGACGTGAGCACGACTCCGAGAATCGTGATCACGATCAGCGACAGGGTCAAGGTCGACACGACGACTCGCAACTGCAGCGAGCGCCGCCACACGTGGCCCAGTTGTTCTCCGCGAGTACGGAACCAGGCCACCACTACTGCCAGCCACCGCTGTACGCGGTTTCTGGAGCCAGCGATCACGGCGGTCCGGCCTTGTAGCCCACGCCACGGACGGTGAGCACGATCTCCGGATTCTCGGGATCCTTCTCCACCTTGGCGCGCAACCGCTGCACGTGCACGTTGACCAGGCGGGTGTCGGCGGCGTGCCGGTAACCCCAGACCTGTTCGAGCAGGACTTCACGGGTGAACACCTGACGCGGCTTGCGCGCCAGTGCCACGAGTAGATCGAATTCCAAGGGAGTCAGCGAGATCTGCTGACCGCCGCGGGTCACCTTGTGCGCCGGCACGTCGATGACGATGTCCGCGATGGACAGAAGCTCTTGTGGCTCCTCCTCGGTACGGCGCAGGCGGGCACGCACGCGAGCGACGAGTTCCTTCGGCTTGAACGGCTTGACGATGTAATCGTCAGCGCCCGACTCCAACCCCAGGACGACGTCGACCGTGTCGGTCTTCGCCGTCAGCATCACGATGGGCACTCCCGAATCGGCACGCAGCACACGGCAGACGTCGATGCCGTTCATGCCGGGCAGCATGAGATCCAGCAACACGAGGTCCGGGCGCAGCTCCCGGACCGCGGTAAGCGCCTGTGTGCCGTCACCGACGACGTGAGGGTCGAATCCCTCACCCCGCAAGACGATCGTGAGCATCTCAGCGAGAGCCATATCGTCGTCGACGACCAGAATCTTGGGCTTCATAAGACTATGTTGTCACCTTCCCGGCTCCGATCAGGCCGCCACGCCAACACTCGTGACCTGTCGGCGCACATCCAACCCTATCCAGCAACGTTTTCCGCGATCCGCGCCGCCAGTGTTGCCGGATCGTCACCGGTCCGATGCGTCCACCATGTCCCGTGCCAGTTGATTTCGGCCAGTTCACGGTAGACCGTTCCGGTGCGCCGCTGGAGTCCACCGTCTTTTTCATAGGCGTCGAGCGCGCGCGTCGCGTCGGCCTCCCCGCGCGATCGAGCACGCTCCTCGGCAACATTAACCGGGACATCCAGCAGAATCTGCATATTCGGGACCGGGAGTCCGAAGCGCTCGAACTCCAATTCCGCGACCCAGGCGACGATTTCGCCCGTTGCGTCCTGTTCCAGCCGGGCGGCGGAATAGGCGGCATTGGAGGCCACGTAGCGGTCCAATAGCACGATGTCGTTGTCCGCCAGCAGTTTCGAGAGTTCGTCGCGCGCGTCGAAGCGATCGAGCGCGAACAGCAGCGCCATGGCGTTCACCGACGCGGCCACGTCGCCGTGCCCGCCCCGCAGCGCCTCGGCCGCCAGATCGGCGTGCACCGAGACCCCGTACCGCGGGAACGCGAGCGTGGCCACCCGCAGTCCACGTCCGGTCAGCTCGCCCACGACGGCCGTGGTGAGCGTGCGTTTACCCGCACCGTCGAGCCCTTCCACCGGAACCAGCACACCCATGATCGCGAGAGTACCGAATGAATGCCCGGGCAAACCGGGGCGGGCGTCCCCGCGCGAGCCCCGGAGCTCGACCTCGAGCGCCCCGGGGCGCCCGCAGAGCGCCCGGAGCGTGCGAGAGCGCCCCGGCCGGGCCGCGATTCACGGTCGCGAACGCCGGGGCCCGCAGAATTGGGGGCAGATGTTCAAAACGCAGTTGCTTCATAACCGGGTGCACGACCGGCGGATGTGGGTACAGTGCGACGCACACTCCCCCTGCAAGGAGAGCAACGCACTAAAACCGGCCGGTCGCCTCACGGGTGACCGGCCGCGTGCTGCGTGCGACCGGGGGTAGCCTCCGAACGCGGCGGCTCGCGGCGGTCAGGGCCACGGCCCGGGCAGGCGAGTTCGGTGCCCGATAGGCCCGATGCGCCAAACATGTCGAATTTTCGACGGTTTTTGAAATGCTGACGCTTCAGTTCTTGTAGGGTCCCACGCACTGTCCCCCGCAAGGAGCGCCCCATGAAATCTCGTCTTGCACACCAGATCCCGCGCGCGGCCGTCGGCGCGTTCGCCATCGCCGCGGTCATCTCCACCGCCGGCGTGGCCACCGCCGCACCGGTCGCGGCCCCGGCCGCGCCCGTGGCCGGGCCCAGCACCGGCTCGCTCGACTCCCTCTCGGGCACCGGTCAGTCGGGTTCGCTGGGCACCGGATCGAGCGCGAGCCAGCTGATCCAGGCGGCGCTGTGCACCCTGCAGGGCAAGCAGTGGATCCCGCTGCTGGACATCTGCATCTAGGCGGCTTCCGCCCCCGCGATGCGACGCGACCCCGGCTCGATCGGGGCGCGAAACGGCCGGTCACCCAGTGGGTGACCGGCCGTTCTCGACTCGGCGGCCGACCCGCGGTTCGACCCGCGGTCGTGCCGTGCGCGGTGCGCGCCGCCGTGATCCGGCGACGCGCGGCCGAGCTCAGTAGCGGTAGTGCTCGGGCTTGTACGGGCCCTCGACGTCCACGCCGATGTACTCGGCCTGGTCCTTGGTGAGCTTGGTCAGGGTGCCGCCGAGCGCCTCGACGTGGATCTTGGCGACCTTCTCGTCCAGGTGCTTGGGCAGGCGGTAGACCTCGTTGTCGTACTCCTCCGGCTTGGTCCACAGCTCGAGCTGCGCGATGACCTGGTTGGAGAACGAGTTCGACATGACGAACGAGGGGTGGCCGGTGGCGTTGCCCAGGTTCAGCAGGCGGCCCTCGGACAGCACGATGATCGAGCGGCCGGTCTCCTTGAACGTCCACAGGTCGACCTGCGGCTTGATGTTCAGCCGCTCGGCGCCCGAGGACTCCAGGGCGGCCATGTCGATCTCGTTGTCGAAGTGGCCGATGTTGCCCAGGATGGCCTGGCCCTTCATCGCCTTCATGTGATCGAGGGTGATGATGTCCTTGTTGCCGGTCGAGGTGACCACGATGTCGGCGTCGGCGATGGCCTGCTCGACGGTGACGACGTCGAAGCCGTCCATGAGCGCCTGCAGCGCGTTGATCGGGTCGATCTCGGTGACCTGCACGCGCGCGCCCTGGCCCTTGAGGGACTCGGCGCAGCCCTTGCCGACGTCGCCGTAGCCGCAGATCAGCACCTTCTTGCCGCCGATGAGCACATCGGTGCCGCGGTTGATGCCGTCGACGAGGGAGTGGCGGGTGCCGTACTTGTTGTCGAACTTGGACTTGGTGACCGAGTCGTTGACGTTGATCGCCGGGAAGCTCAGCTCACCCGCGGCGGCGAACTGGTACAGCCGCAGCACGCCGGTGGTGGTCTCCTCGGTGACGCCCTTGACCGAATCCGCGATCTTGCTCCACTTGGTGCCGTCGGACTCGAGGCTCGCGCGCAGCAGGTTCAGGAAGACCTTGTACTCGGCGGAGTGGGTCTCGTCCTCGGGCGGGACCACACCGGACTTCTCGAACTGCGCGCCGCGCAGCACCAGCATGGTGGCGTCGCCGCCGTCGTCCAGGATCATGTTGGCGGGCTCGCCCGGCCAGGTGAGCATCTGCTCGGCGGCCCACCAGTACTCCTCCAGGGTCTCGCCCTTCCAGGCGAAGACCGGGGTGCCCTTGGGCTCGTCCTCGGTGCCGTGCGGGCCGACGACGACGGCCGCGGCCGCGTGGTCCTGGGTGGAGAAGATGTTGCAGGAGGCCCAGCGGACCTCCGCGCCGAGATCCACGAGGGTCTCGATGAGCACGGCGGTCTGCACGGTCATGTGCAGCGAGCCGGAGATGCGGGCGCCGCGCAGCGGCTGCACCTCGGCGTACTCGCGACGCAGTGCCATCAGGCCCGGCATCTCGTGCTCGGCGAGCCGAATCTCCTTGCGGCCGAACTCGGCCTGCGACAGATCCGCCACCTTGTAATCGATCCCGTTGCGGACGTCGGCGGTCATCATGCTGGTCACTGCGGTCGTCATCTGCCTCTCCTGGTCGGCTGCTTCCCCCGCAAGGCTAGTCGGTGCGTTCGCACTTGCCCCCACCCACGGCAAAGCTCGCACCCGGTAGGGGTGCGAGCTTCGCTTTCACGACGTTCGCCGAACCCCGATGCCCTCCCCTGGTTCATCGGGACCGCGTGGCTGCCGCTGTGTCAGGCAACCGCCATGCCGTGCTGGGAGAGAATCCGCTCGCGCTTGCGCGGTTGGATGTTCGCCCGGGCGACGTCGCCCTCGTAGTGCGCCAGAAGCCGCGCGTCCATGACGTACCGCCACAGCGGCGGCACCAGCGCCAGCAGGATCATGGTGGCGTAGCCGGCCGGGAGTTGCGGCGCCTGCTCCGAACTGCGCAGGGTCTGATACCGGCGGCCCGGATTGGCGTGGTGATCACTGTGCCGCTGCAGATGGAACAGGAAGATGTTGGTCACCAGGCGGTCGCTGTTCCAGCTGTCGCTCGGCGAGCAGCGCGCCCAGTTGCCGTTCGGTCGCCGGCGCCGCAGCAAACCGTAGTGCTCGACATAGTTGACCGTTTCCAGCAGCGCGACCCCGACCACGGCCTGAATCACCAGGTAGGGCAGGATTTTCCAGCCGAATCCCAGCAGCAGCGCCCCGAAGAGCACCACGGACATCGACCAGGCCTGCAGGATGTGATTGCGGTAGTTCCACCAGCCGTGACCGCGTCGCTGCAGCCTGGCCTTTTCGATGCCGACCGCCGAGCGGAACCCGCCGATCACGCTGCGCGGCAGGAATCCCCACAGCGTCTCGCCCATGCGCGCGCTGGCCGGATCCTCGGGGGTCGCGACGCGGGCGTGATGGCCCTTGTTGTGCTCCACGAAGAAGTGGCCGTAGGCCGACTGTGCCAGCGCGAGTTTGGAGAGCCAGCGTTCGAGCCGCTCGACCCGGTGCCCGAGTTCGTGCGCGGCGTTGATGCCGATGCCGCTCACGAAGCCCAGGGTGGCCGCCAGGCCCAGCTTGTCCACCACCGACAGCTCGTCCCCGGCCCACATGATCGCCGCGATGATCAGCCCCGCCAGCTGGATCGGCAGGAACAGATAGGTGCACCACCGGTAGAACCGGTCGTTGCTGAGTAGTTCGTAATCCTCATCTCGCGGGTTGCTGCCGTCTTCCCCGACGACCCAGTCCAGTACCGGTATGACTATGAGAACGATGACCGGCCCGATCCACCAGAACACCTCTGCCTTCGTCCAATACACCAGCTGTGACGGCAACAGCGCACTCATCGGGGCGATGAGCCCCAGTACCCACAGGTGACGTTTGGGATCCGGCGAACCCGACCGTTTGCCGACCAATTGCACGTTTGCCCCGCTAATTAGATACCTCAAAAGTTCGCAGGTAGATATATACGTACCTTACGTCTGTTACACCACTGGCCCGACCCCGAAGGTGGCAACTGTTACATCGTGAGCAGTCACAACTCGGACAACTGACCATGTAACACGGGTCACCGCACATCACAGGCAAACCGGTGGTAAATCCGAACTCAGTGCAACCACGTGTAGCGAACTTGTGGCCGCCCGGTGCGACCGTAGTCGGTCCGCCGATCCACCACGCCGTCTTCGGCGAGACGTTCCAGGTATCGCCAGGCGGTAACCCGCGAAACGCCGACGACTCGCCCGCACTCCCCCGCCGACACTCCATCCGGCGACGCGCGGACCGCGCGGGACACTTCCGCCATCGTCTGTGGCGCAATGCCTTTCGGGGAGGTCGCGCGCGCGTCGGTGGTGCGCAGCGCACCGAATGCCCGGTCTATTTCCTGCTGCGACACCGCGGTCTCGCCGGCGGGCAGCGCCGCCCGGTATTCGAGGTAGCGCTCGAGCTTCTCGCGGAACGCCGAAAACGTAAAGGGCTTCAGCAGATACAGCACTACGCCGTGCGCCACCGCCGCGCGCACCATCGCCAGATCGCGCGCGGAGGTGACCGCGATGACGTCCGGGCGCGGGCGCAGGCCCGCCAGCGCCGCCGCGGCCGCCAGACCGCTCATATCCGGTAAACCGATATCCATCAGCACCAGGTCGATGGATTCGTCACGCTTCTGTGACCTCGTGGCGGCGGTGACGGCCTCGCGCCCGGAGTGCGCGACCGCCGCCACCTCGAAGCCGGGAATTCGCTCGACGTAGGACTTGTGCGCGGCCGCGATGGCCCGGTCGTCCTCCACGATCAGTACCCGGATCATCGCGAGAACCGCACGATCACACCGGATTCCGGCTCGCGCTGGGCGCGCAGTTCGCCGCCGTGCCTGGCCACCAGGCGGCGGACCAGCGCCAATCCCAGACCGTGGTGGTCGGTCTTGGTGGAGTAGCCGCGCTCGGTGGCGCGGGTGAACACTTCCTCGGACATGCCCGGGCCGCTATCGGCCACGCGCACAAGGAGTTCGGTCGGTTCGCCGGGCTCCTGCGGCTCGTCGCGCCGGACAGTCACCTCGACCCAGGAGTCCTCGTCGTGCCCGACCGCGTCTAGTGCGTTGTCGATGAGATTGCCCAGCAGCGTGACCATTTCGTGCGCGCTGAGCGGGTCCGTGCTGTCCAGCAGGGTATCGCCGGTCACGGTCAGCTCCACCCCGTTCTCCGCGGCCTGTTCCACCTTGCCCAGCAGCAGCGCCACCACCGCCGGTTCGGCCACCGCGCCGGTGAGCCGGTCGATGAGCGCCTGGGAGAGTTCGAGTTCGGCGGTGGCGAAGGCCACCGCCTCGCGGGCGCGGCCGAGTTCGACCATCGTCACCACCGCGTGCAGCCGGTTGGCGGCCTCGTGCGCCTGCGCCCGCAGCGATTCGGCGAAGCCGCGCACCGAGTCCAATTCGCCGAGCACGTCGCCCAATTCGGTGTGATCGCGCAGGGTGAGGACGGTGCCCATGCGGCGGCCGTCGTGCTCGACCAGGTCCTGGTTCACCACCAGGACGCGATCCGGGGTCACGTGCATCTCGTCGCGCACGACGTCGGCGCCCAAGCGCTGCAGCGAGATCGGCAGATCGCCGCGCAGCACCGGGCCCTGGGCGGGCAGGTCGAGCAGCTTGCGGGCCTGGTCGTTGACCACGTCGGCGCGTTCGCCGGCTTTGTCGAAGACCAGCAGGCCCTCGTGCACCGAGTGCAGCACGGCGTCGTGGTGCTCGTACATCCCGCGCAGTTCGGCCAGGGCCAGGCCGTGGGTCTGCCGTAAGAGCCTGCGCCGCAGCAGCAGTGCGCCGAGGGTCGCCAGCACGAGGCCGGTGGCGGCCACCGCCAGAATGGTCGGCAGCTGGCCGCGCACCTGATCGCCGATGTGCTCGCGGGTCACGCCCGCGGACACCAGCGCCACCACCGCGCCACCCGCGTCGCGCACCGGGGTGACGGCGCGGATCGAGGGTCCCAGTGTGCCGGTGTAGATCTCGGTGAAGGTCTCGCCCGCCAGGGCGCGATCGATGGTGCCGCTGAACGGCTTTCCGATGCGGCTCGGATCGGTGTGCGTGTAGCGGGTGCGGTCCGGGGCCATGACCACCACGAAGTCCACGCCGGTGCGTTCGCGGATGCTCTCGGTCACCGGTTGCAGCGCCGACACCGGATCGGCGCCGCGCACCGCGGTCAGCGTGGAGGGCGCCTGCGCGAGGGTCACCGCGATGTCGGTAACGCGGTCGCGGGTGGCGTCGTCGTGCGCGGTGCGGGTCTGCAGCACCGCCAGCGCGGTGCCGATGCCGATCACCGCCGCCAGCACCACGAGCTGCACCGCGAACACCTGCCCGGCCAGCGTGCGCCGGGACTCCGTTCTTCGAACGCTCACCTGTGCCTCCGTGCCGCGTGAACTCGTGCCGCGTGAACAAAACTTACGAAACAGTGATCGGCGTCACCGCCCGGGTAATCATTCTTCACGAGCCGGTGTGAACGGGCTCACACCTTCGACTTCGGATCGGTATCGAAGACACTCGGAACGAGGAATCCACAGCGATGACGACAACCGCCACAGCAGAGCCGAACCCGCCGGGCCAGCCGGGAGCGGGCGCCGAACCCACGGGAGCCGCGCCCCGCCGCGACCGCACCCATTGGCTGTACATGGCGGTCATCGTGGCGGTGGTGGCCGGCGTGCTGGCCGGCTGGCTGGCGCCCGGCTTCGGCAAATCCGTCGGTGAACTGGGCACCCTGTTCGTGAACCTGATCAAAATGATGATCTCGCCGGTCATCTTCTGCACCATCGTGCTCGGCATCGGCTCGGTGCGGGCGGCCGCGCGGATCGGCAAGGTCGGCGGGCTGGCCATCGGCTACTTCCTGCTCATGTCCACCGCGGCGCTGGCCATCGGGCTGGTGGTGGGCAATCTGCTGCATCCGGGTAGCGGGCTGGATGTGGCGGGGCATGCCGGGGAGACCGCGAAGTACGTGAAGGACGCGCACAGTGCGGGCGGCACTTGGGATTTCGTCAAGGACATCGTGCCGACCACGCTGGTGTCCGGGCTGACCTCGGGCAAGGTGCTGCAGACGCTGTTCATCGCGCTGCTGGTCGGTTTCGCCATCCAGGCCATGGGCACGGCGGGTGAACCGCTGCTGCGCGGCGTCGCGCTGATCCAGAAGCTGGTGTTCCGGGTGCTCACCATGATCCTGTGGCTGGCGCCGATCGGCGCGTTCGGCGCGATCGCGAACGTGGTGGCGCGCACCGGGTTGGACGCGGTCAAGCAGTTGGCGCTGCTCATGGTGGCGTTCTATCTGACCTGCGTGGTGTTCGTGTTCGGGGTGCTGGGTGCGCTGCTGCGGGCGGCGGCCGGGGTGTCGATCTTCAAGCTGGTGCGCTTTCTGGCGCGGGAGTATCTGCTGATCGTGGCGACCTCGTCGTCGGAGTCGGCGCTGCCGCGCCTGATCGCGAAGATGGAGCATCTGGGCGTGGAGCGCCCGACCGTGGGTGTCGTTGTGCCGACCGGCTATTCGTTCAATCTGGACGGCACCGCGATCTACCTGACCATGGCCACGCTGTTCGTCGCCGACGCGATGGGCCAGCCGCTGTCCTGGTCCGAGCAGCTGAGCCTGCTGGTGTTCATGATCGTCGCCTCGAAGGGCGCGGCGGGCGTGACCGGCGCGGGTCTGGCCACCCTGGCCGGCGGCATCCAGAGCCACCGCCCCGACCTGCTCGACGGCGTCGGCCTGATCGTCGGGATCGACAGGTTCATGTCCGAGGCCCGCGCGGTCACGAACTTCTCCGGCAACGCGGTCGCGACGGTGCTGATCGGCACCTGGACCAAGACGATCGATCCCCTCCGGGTGCAGGCGGTCCTGGACCGCCGGATCCCCTTCGACGAGACCACGATGGTCGACGACCACCCGGCCACCCCGGCCCCCTCGGCCACCCCCGAAAAAAGCCTGATTCCCGCCTGAGCTGCCCAAATCTCGGTTGGAATCCGGAACCGCCGGCGCGCAGCCTGCACTGCGCGTCGGCGGCCTTCGCCTGTCCGGCTTCGATCGGCCCGCGTGCGGCGGCACTCGACCGGGGATCGATACTCGTACGACATGTTGTACGAGTACGACGTACGATAAGTCGTACAACTATCGTCACGAAGGAGTGGCCCAGATGCCCTCGCTCCCGATCTCCAAGGTTCGCGAAAACCTCTTCGGTCTCGTGAAACAGGTCAACGACGATCACGACACCCTCACAGTCGTCACCAAGACCGGCGAAAACGCGGTCCTGATCGCCGAGGCCGACTGGAACTCGCTCATGGAGACCCTGTACGTCCTGCAAACCCACGGCGGCATCCAGCTGCTGAAATCCGCCGCCGACGCGCGTGCGGGCCGCACCAGCGTCCACGCCCTCATCGACCCCGACGACGACGATGCGACGCCGGCCGAACTCATGCGGGTCGAACAGGTGACCGAGCAGATCGCAGAGGCGATCCTGGGGCTGGGCGAACCCACGCTCACCCGTCTCATCCGGGACCGTGAAGTCCTGTACCAGCTCGTTGCACTACTGCTCGATGACGACGCGACCACGGAGTTCGCGCAAGAACTACTACAGCGGCATACGACGACAGGCAGCGCGAAACCCGGGGCGTGAGCATGCCGGATCGCAAGCTGACCTTCACCGATCAAGGCTGGAAGAGCTACGAGAGCTGGCTCGCGCGCGACCGCCAGGTCCTCAAAGCTGCCAACAAGATGATCAACGCCGCGCTGTCCGACCCGTTCACCGGAATCGGAAAACCCGAGCCCTTGCGACACCAACTCGCCGGGCACTGGTCTCGGCGTATCACTCAGGAGCACCGGCTCATCTACTACGTGACCGACACCGAGATAGCGATTGTCCAGGTCGGTGGCCACTATGACGAATGAGCCCTGCCCATGTCGCGCTCGCAGGTGAGCGCTCGCATCGCCGAGCAGGCGGGCGTATCGGTATCGACCGCGAGTTGCTTCGCGGCGACGCGTGATCGGCTGCCTGCCAACCTTTTTCGCTACCGCCGCAACGACTGAGGCCGGAATGCCGCTGCGCGGTGTGCACCGCGCAGCGGCAGCTGTCAGTTCGCGGCGACCGGCTCCAGGGCCAGCGTGGCCGCGATCGCGTTGGCCAGCTCGGTGCCCTTCACCACGAAGTGGCGGGTGAAGTAGTCGCGGTGTTCGGCGTGCTCGTGGAAGTGGTGCGGGGTCAGCACCGCGGAGAACACCGGGACGTCGGTGTCGAGCTGCACCCGCATGAGGGCGTCGACGACGGTGCCCGCGACGAAGTCGTGGCGGTAGATGCCGCCGTCGACGACCAGCGCCAGGCCGGCGATCGCCGCGTACCGGCCGCTGGTGGCCAAACGCTTTGCCTGCAGCGGGATTTCGAAGGCGCCGGGCACCTCGATGACGTCGATCTCGTAACCCCGGTCCGCGAGCCCGATGCGGGCGGCCTCCACGGCCTGCCCGACGATCTCGCTGTGCCACTGCGCGGCGACCAGAGCGATTCGGCTAGAGATGGGTGACATGTCCTGCTCCTGTTCGTGTTGTCACCCAGGGCAAGACGGCACGGCCGGCCCGCCGCCGCAGCGGAGGTACGCCCGTGTCGCGTTCTCTTCCATCCGGACTATGACCGTCGGCTCCGGGTTCACACCGGAATCTGCTGACCCGCCCTGTCCGAGGACAACGCGGCGCTCGCGGGCCCGTGCGCCCGGGTCGGTCCGGACACCATCACCGCCGGTAGGGACTTCCACCCCGCCCTGAGAACGTGTACCCGCCAAACTCTATGCGCTCACATACTCCCGATCAACACGGACTCCACTCTGTGGAAACGCCCCCCGCCCACCGGGCCGGAACCCGCGGGGTTACCCGCCGGCGGCTCCACCCCTCCGCGCCAGGTCCCGCGCGATCGGCCCGGCAGCGCCCGCACCGCCTCCCGCACCCGATCCCGGATCAGAAGCGCGGCACAGAGATCGTGTTCGTTCCACACGGTCGGGTCCGACCACGCGAGCGCCCGGTCCCGATCGATCTTCTCGACGTGCGCGGCCCACGCGTCCGCCAACTGGATCCCGTCCCGCTCGCCCCCGGCTCCCACCGGCCAGGAATCAGCGGGCGTGGGCGAGGTTGGCCAGAGTCCTACCCCGGCCATCTCGACACCCCCGTCGACACGATACCTGTTGCCACTAAACAACTTACGGGACATCCTCAGCCTGAAAATTCGCCAGCGATCCGATCCAGAGCATTGACGATACGATCCAAATCGGATACCGATCTACGGCAGAAATCCTGATCTTCCGCCATCAAAATGCTTCGCGCCTCCGCCGCGGTCCCCAAGCGTCGCTTCGCCCGCTCAGCCAATAGCAGACTGGGCATGAGGACCCAATTTCTCCGTTCGGCGTCAAACGACCAATCTACTTCCAGGTTCGGATCGCTGACGATTTCGCGAAAGACGTCGATCAATCCGATCGGGCGAGGTTCAGAAAACCTCCATACAAGCAATGGCGGCACCGCGATACCATCGACATCCACCCCACCGGAATGCCTGAACCATTCCAAATCACCGAACTGCCTGAGACGGTCGATCAGATCTTGTGAGTTCAATATTCCGTCTTCTCGATCGTCGCCTTGGGATTATCACCCAGAATACCGTTTCGCCATACGTCTATCGGGATAGGATTTGGATCCACCCTCGGATCATACACATACTTTCCATCGGTGAATATCTGATGATAGTCGAAGTTCTCCCACACTCCGAATTCCTTCAATCGCAATTGCTCTCCGGCAGGTGGCAGCACCTTCAACATTTCACCTTCACCGCCTGCCAGCTTCTCGAAACGCGCGGCGATCTCAGAGCAATCGAGGCCGTCATCGATTCCTTCCGCGAGCATTCTCGCCATCTCGTCGGTGACGGCCTTGTTGGGAACTGCCGCTCCCGCTTCAGAGCCTCCTCCACCGGCATTTTCCCCCTCGTCCATGCTGTCGATCGCGACCTTGATCGCGAGGATGGTGGCCAGGGTGCCGGTGAGCGTCTGGATGTTCTTGGCGGTGTTGAAGGCGGTGACGACACCCACCGCATTGGGACCGAGGCGGCCCAACAGGCCGATGATGCGGATGAGTTTGCTGCCTTCGTAGGCGGTGCGGCACGCGTTGAGGGTGTTGGTGATGATCGCGCCGATGCCTCCGGCGGCCGCGGCGCCGCCTCCGCCGAATGTGAAGCAGGCGGCGATGACGCCGACCACCGCGGTAACGGTGACACCGATTATCGCCGTGCTCAGGATCGTGCTGATGGCGCTGCGGACCTCGGAAGTTCCCGTGCTGTAGTCCTCGACGGCGGTGCCGATGGACAATCCAGCCGACGCCAGGTCGGTCGCGCCCTGGCGCAACGAACCCAGTTGGGCCAGCAACGTGTCCTTGTTCGGATCGCTAAGGGTCTCGAACAAGGCGATGACGGTGCCGACGCTGTCCGCCGCTCCGGTGACTGCGGCGTTGCCGTTGAAGGTCTTCCAGGCGGATGCCGCAGCGGCGAGTCGATCGGTGTCGCCGTTGGGAAGCGCGCCGAGCTCGTCGCGGATCTTGTCGACGAATCTGTTGTAGAGATCGGAGTCTCCGTCACGCTGCTCGGCACCGAGACCATTGGCACCGGTCGCGGCGGGCATATCCATCTCGGTGTCGTAGTAGAGCGAGGATTCGACGGGTTTTTCCGGCATGTTGGTCGGGCGCTGGCTGACCGCGTAGTTCCAGCCGTACGCGTAGAGCACGTCGCCGTAATGCGCGAGCGCGTTGACCAGAGCGGCAGCGGCGCGCGTGAAGTCTGCGGCGGCGGTGTCGTATTCCTGAGCCCACTGCAAACAACCCGGCGCGTCACCGGCCATACCTTTGCAATTGTGCACAAGGGTTGAATGCAGCGGACCGAAAGCCAGCGACAGCTCACCCGCGAGATCGTGACACTTCTTGCCCGCCGCGTACGCCACACCCCATTCGATGCGGATCGCCATGTCAGGACCCGCCGAGCATGCGACTGTTGAGATCCACCGCGCGCTGAATCCGTTCGTGCGCAAGGCGCGCGGCCTCCTGCGCGGTACTCACTCCGGCAGCGAACTCACGAGCCTTCGTCGCCCACGTTTGGTGGGCTTCCGAATACGCCTGCGCGGCTGCGGAATTCCATACTCCCGGCCCCAATCCAGCAACCGTGGTATCGATCGCGTCGAGCTGGTCGGTGATGAACCCCGCCAGCGCTGACAGGCGCGCGACTATGCCATCGAGTTGATCGAGATCAACCCGGAAACCGTCTTCCATGCCCCCCGGCCCTTCACATGTTCAGATTGGTCAACTGCACGGTCGAGACCTCTTCGGTCTGTTCATAGGTGTTCGCGGCCGCACCGAGCTTGCCCGCCAGCGAATCGAGCGTCGACAGGATCGCGAGACCACTGTCGCGGGTTTGGGTCCAGCCGTTGGTGAACCGCGTCGCCGCGGGGCCGGCCCAGTCGGCGTCCAGGAACGAATCCACCTCACTGCCCGCCGATTCCAGCGCGCTGCGCAGATCCACCGCGGCCTTCGATACCAATTGTCCGATCGCACGTACCGCCGCCGGAGTCACGTCCACCCCGGTTCCAGCGGTCGTCGAATCCCCCTCGACCCCCATGGGCGGGAACGCTAACCGACCGACCGGGCATTGTCGACTCGGGAGCCGACCACGGTCGGCCGGTTCGCCGCTCAGCGCAGCAGGACGTCCGCGTCCGGGGGGAGAGCGTCGACCGGCCAGAACCGGAGGTCGGTGGACTCGTGGCTGCGGACCGGGACCGCGCCGGGTGGGGCGGTGATTTTGAACAGGAGGTCCAGGTGGCGGGTCGGGACCCCGAGGGAGCAGGTGATGGGGTGGGCCTGGGCGGCGTAGAGGCCGGGGTGGAGGTGGAGGCCTTCGATGCCGGACTCCTCGGTGGCCTCGCGGTAGGCCGCGCCGGACACCGAATCGTCGGATTCCTCGCAGTGGCCGCCCAATTGGATCCAGCGGCCGACGCGGGGGTGCAGGGTCAGCAGGACCTCGGACTCGTCGTGGGACAGGACTATCGCCGACGCCGTGATGTGGCCGGCGGCGTGCTCGCGCAGGCAGCCGCGGGGGGCCGAACCCAGGAACGCGAGCATCGCCTCGCGCAGGGACGAGTCCGGACCCGTTGCGGGGGACCACTTTTCGAGCAGCTCGGTCGCCGAGCGGTGCAGGGATTCAGCGCTCACGGTTCCACCGGTCCCGTACCGCGCGCCGCGAGGTCGGCGCTCGCCCAACACAAAGACTCCGGACGGGTGGGGTGGAGCCGATGTCCGCGATCGGGGGTGGCGCCCGAGCCGCGCACGCCCTGTGCCCAGGGCCCCCTGCTCACAGCTCCACCAGCCCGGTGCCGGGGTCACGAGCGGCGCGGGGCTCGAGCTCCTCGAGGGGGTAGCCGATCGCGATGGCGCCCAACGGATTCCAATCCGCCTCCAGACCCAGCACCTCGCGGGTCAGCTCGGGGGCGAAGATCGTCGAGCCGATCCAGCAGCTGCCGACGCCCTTGGTCGCGAGCGCCACCAGCAGGCCCTGCACCGCCGCGCCGACGGCGACGTTGAACATGGTCGCCTCGTGGCCACGCCGGCGCTCGTCCGGATAGTCGTGCGCGCCGTCGGGCACGCAGAACGGGATGATCACCTCGGGGGCGTCGAACAGGATCCGCCCGCGCGCGACCCGGCGTTCGACCCGTTCGGAATCGAGCCCGTCCGCGCGCAGATCCGCACGCCACTTCTCGGCCATGGCCTCGAGCAGCCGCTCGCGCAGCGCCCGATCGCGCAGCCAGACGAACCGCACCGGCCGGGTGTGGTGCGGCGCGGGCGCGGTGAGCGCCTCCCCCACCGCGGCCCGGATCAGCTCGGGTTCGACCGGGGCCTGGGCGAACTGCCGCACCGACCGCCGCACCAGCAGCGCCTGCGAGCGCCCGAGCTCGATGGCCTCCCGGGTCCCGAGCCAGAACAGATCCTCGACCCCGCGCCGCGGCAGATCCGCGGCGGTCGAGCCGTCGTCGGTGTAGTCGAGCCCGCGCACCACCGCGATCGGCACCCCGCCGAGTTTGCCCTTCACCAGATCGGCGGCCGCGGCCAGCTCGTCGGCGATCGCGACCAGGGTGACGTGCAGTTCGTTGCCCTGCCCGTCGATCGCGCCGTCGTAGTCGTGCAGCACCCGCACGCCGGAGGAGCCGATGGCGGCGTCGATCTGGCCGTTGCGCCATGCCCGCCCCATGGTGTCGGTGACGACCACGGCCACGCGCACGCCGAGCCGGTCGGCGAGCGCGGTGCGCAGGGCCTTGGCGCTGCCGTCGGGATCGACCGGCAGCAACACCAGTTCACCGGATTCCACATTGGACCCGTCGATGCCGGACGCCGCCTGCACGATGCCGAGTTTGTTCTCGGTGATCAGGGTGCGGTTCTTCTGCGCCAGCACGCGAACAGCCTCCTGCCGCACCAGTTCCCGGCGCGCGGCGTCGCGCTCCTCGGGATCGGAAGGCGCGGCGACGATCCGGCCCTCGACCTTGGAGACGATCTTGCTGGTGACCACCAGCACGTCGCCGTCCCGCAACCAAGGAGCCTGTGCCGCAATGTGTTCGGCGATATCGTCGCCTGGCCGGAACTCGGGCAGACCGGTGATGGGCAGTATGCGGAGTTCGCCTCCGGCCGCGTGATCGTGCACGGCGCTCATGGTTTCACGCCGGCGAGATCCAGGGCCTGTCCGACCATCAGCGCGGTGGTGGCGGGATCGGTCATGAGCAGCGGAACCGCGCGCACCTCCACGCCGGGGACGTCGGCGGTGTCGCCGGTGTGAATGAGCCAGCCGTCGAGGATTCCGGTGGCCGACCGCGCGCCGAAGTGGTTGCCCACGGCCTCCGCGGTCGTCTCCACCCCGATGACCGACAGGCATTCATCGGCCATGCCGCGCAGGGGCTTTCCGTCGATCACCGGGGACAGCCCGATCACCTTGGCGGTGGTGGTGCGCAGCGCGCCGCGAATGCCCGGTACCGCGAGGATCGCACCCACGCTCACGACGGGGTTGGAAGGGGCCAAAAGCACCACATCCGCGGACTCTATGATTTCTGTCACACCTGGCGCCGGTTTTGCTTGATCCGCCCCAATAGTCACGAATCCATGGGTCTCCACGTTCGCGCGGTACCGCACCCACCACTCTTGAAAATGGATCGCGCGACGTTCGCCAGGGTTCTCCGGGTCACCGATAACGACGTGTGTTTCACACCGATCGTCCGTTGCCGGGAGCAGTTTCACACCCGGCTGCCAGCGATTGCAGAGGGCATCGGTCACCGCGGAGAGCGGGTATCCCTGACGCAGCATTTCGGTCCGGATGAGATGGGTGGCGATATCGCGGTCACCGAGCCCGAACCAATCGGGCTGAGCGTTGTATTTCGCCAGCTCCTCCTTGGCATTCCAGGTCTCGTTCGCATGCCCCCAGCCGCGTTCGGGATCGATGCCCCCACCCAGCGTGTACATGCAGGTGTCCAGGTCAGGACAGATTCGCAGCCCGTGCATCCAGACGTCGTCGCCGACGTTCACAATGGCGGTCACTTCGGCGCCGGGGACCAGCTCACGCACGCCCTGCAGGAACCGCGCACCGCCGACTCCGCCGACCAGTACCGCAATCCGCAGACCGGTTCCGGGCGCGGTATCCGCTTGTTCTCGAGTCACATCCGCACAGCCTAAGCGGTACACGCGCGAACACTCCCGGCAGGATATTTGCTGTGAATTTGCTATTTGATCTGCGGGAACCCTGGAAAATGGGGTCGCAGATGGTAACGGAATAGCTTCGGCGGCTTGACCACCGCCACGCCCGGCGTGTCTAATCACAAGCATGTCATTCCGGGTCCACGCGAGAGCTCAAGGCGCGGACCACTTTTCGAACAGATGTTCGTATCGGGATGGCCAGCAGCTCGGGGATGGCCGCGGGACTACGTCGCGGTGTTGGGCCGTCGGTGGGATCGGCTCCGACGGATTAATCATTCTGCGCTAACACACAGTGAGGAGGCGGAGCGATGGCCGATGAGCTGGCCCCGTCAGGAATTCCGGGCGGTGTATCGCAAACCGATTCCCAAGCTGGCGCAGCTTCTGACTTCTGCGCCGACGTTTGGAACGGACACGAGGGGGGTGAACTGATGACGCCGCGCCCAGGCGGCGGTCAATGGGCTCGTGCGCAATACCAGCCCGAACCGCCCCGCCTGAGCCTGATCGTCACAGGCACCGATGAGGGGTTCGACAGTTTTTCCCGCGGGGGTCGCATGACCGAGGCGGAGCAGTGGCAGGAACGGGCGCTGTGCGCCCAGACCGATCCGGAGGCGTTCTTCCCCGAGAAGGGCGGCTCCACCCGCGAGGCCAAGCGCATCTGCCTGGGCTGCGAGGTACGAGACGAATGCCTGGAATACGCGCTCGCCAACGATGAGCGCTTCGGCATCTGGGGCGGGCTCTCCGAACGCGAACGCCGCCGCCTCAAACGCGGCATCATCTAGAGACGCCGGGCCCCTCGCACGAAATCTCTTGTAGCGAGGGGCTTTTCACACTCTCCCGACTACTCCGGCTCCGGGTCGATCACATCCGGATCGACCCCGAGATAGGTCGCGATCTGCTGAACGAGCACCTCGCGCAGCAGGTCCACCAGATCGTCCGGATCCCCGGCGCGTAGTTCCAGCGGCTTGCGGAAGATCACGATGCGGGCGCGTGTCGCCTGACCGTAGCGGTCGACCCCTGCCGGGATGAGGCGCGACAGGGGCACCGGCCCGTCGGCCACCACCTCGTCCGGCCAGGTGACCGAATCCGGGTTCAGCGGACGGATTTTCGGTACGTCGTCCACCGCGATGTCGAGATTGGTGAGTTGGTCGTGCCAGCGACTTTCCAAGGGCGCGAACGCTTCCAGCACCAACCGGTCGAACTGCTGACCGCGCGTGCGGCGAGCCGGAACGGTGGGCGGCAGCATCGGTCCACGCACACCCCGCCCGCGGCGGATGACAGACCGCGCCGTGGGGGCGGGTCGCTTACGTGAACGGGTCATACTCCGAATCTAACCGCATCGGAACGTCCCGATGGACTCGACTCGACTTACCCGTCCGACCCGCCGTAATACGCCGTCGAAGCACGATTGTGGCGTGTCCCATTGCGCGTGTCTGACCGCGCGGAGGCTCCCGGAGGGTTACCCTGCATGGCGTGATTCCCATGCGTCGTTGCTGCCGACCCGGATGCAAGAACCCGGCCGTCGCGACGCTGACCTATGTGTACTCCGACTCCATGGCGGTGGTCGGTCCACTGGTCACGGTCGCGGAGCCGCACTCGTGGGATCTGTGCGAGACGCACGCCTCCCGCATCACCGCCCCGAAGGGCTGGGAACTGGTCAAGCACGAGGGCGGTTTCTCCTCGGGCACGCCCGATGACGACGACCTCACCGCTCTGGCCGAAGCCGTTCGCGAGGCCGGATTGCGGCGTCGCGCACCCGAACCCGATCCGCGCGGCTATTCCGACTATCCGGGCGGCGCGGGCCCCGCGGCCCAGCGCACCGGCCGCCCCGCACGCACCGGCCGGCGCGGTCATCTCCGGGTCCTGCCGGATCCGCCGAACTGACAGATGTCCGTATACAGCTTCCCGGCCGGGCGCAAAAGTCTCGGGCAGGCGGGATAGTGTGGTCGGCATGACAGTCGCCCGCTCCGCCGAGTCCGTGCACGCAGTCATCAAGGCGTATGACGTCCGCGGTGTCGTCGGCGAACAGATCGACGCGGCGTTCGTCGCGGCCGTGGGTGGCGCGTTCGCCCGGCTCATGCGCGCCGAGGGCGCGGCCCAGGTCGTCATCGGCCACGATATGCGCGACTCCTCACCGGAATTGGCCGCGGCCTTCGCCGACGGCGTGCTCGCCCAGGGCCTGAACGTGGTGCACATCGGCCTGGCCTCCACCGATCAGCTGTACTTCGCCTCGGGCCACCTCGAGTGCCCCGGCGCCATGTTCACCGCCTCGCACAATCCGGCCAAGTACAACGGCATCAAGCTGTGCCGCGCCAAGGCGCTGCCGGTCGGTCAGGACACCGGCCTGGCCACCATCAGCGACGAGGTCATCGCCGGCGTGCCCGCCTTCGACGGCCCGCGCGGCACCGCCACCGAACAGGACCTGCTCGCCGATTACGCGGCCTTCCTGCACAAGCTCGTCGACCTGAGCACGAGCCGCCCGCTGCGCATCGCGGTGGACGCCGGCAACGGCATGGGCGGCTACACCGTGCCCGCCGTGCTCGGCACCGTCGGTCAGTACGAGATCAAGCCGCTGTTCTTCGAGCTGGACGGCAATTTCCCCAATCACGAAGCCAATCCCCTGGATCCGAAGAACCTGGTGGATCTGCAGGCCTACGTCCGCGAGACCAACGCCGACATCGGCCTGGCCTTCGACGGCGACGCCGACCGCTGCTTCGTGGTGGACGAGAACGGCGACCCGGTCTCCCCCTCGGCGGTCACCGCCCTGGTGGCCGAGCGCGAGCTGGCCAAGGAGCCGGGCGCGACCATCATCCACAACCTGATCACCTCCAGGGCCGTGCCGGAGCTGGTGAACCAGCTGGGCGGCAATCCGGTCCGCACCCGCGTCGGCCACTCGTTCATCAAGCAGCAGATGGCCTCGACGGGCGCGATCTTCGGCGGCGAGCATTCGGCGCACTACTACTTCCGCGACTTCTGGGGCGCCGACTCCGGCATGCTCGCGGCCCTGCACGTGCTCGCCGTGCTCGGCGAGAAGGACCGGCCGATGTCCGAGCTCGCGTCCGCGTATGCAACATATGCGTCCTCCGGGGAGATCAACTCCACGGTGGCCGATGCGAAGGAGCGGACCTTGGCCGTACTGGAAGCGTTCGGCGCGCGCGCGAAGTCGGTGGATCGCCTCGACGGGGTGACCGTGCAACTGGCCGACGGCGCGTGGTTCAACCTTCGGGCCTCGAATACCGAACCGCTGCTGCGGCTCAACGTCGAAGCCCGATCGCAGGAGGATGTAGACGGACTCGTAACCGAGATCCTGAGCATCGTCCGCGCCTGACTGGAATAGTGGAATCACAGAGCTTGGATTCGCCAGCGCCTGGTGACCTGTGAGGGGAGGTGGCAACGCCCGATGATCGCTGGGACACCGGTACTCGATCTCGATGACGTCGCCTCGCTGGAGGCGGCCGACGTCGCGGGCACGCTGCGCTCGGCGGCGTCCGGCGGAGCCCAGGTGCGGGCGACCGCCGCCGCCCTGGCGGAGAACGCCCTGACGCGCCTGACCGAGCTGCGTCCGCGCAGCGTGGTTCTGGTCTCCGGCAGTGGCCGGGCCGCACGCGCGGCCGCCCTGCTGGTCGCCGCGCTCGGCGACAGAACCAGCATGCCCGTGGTGACCTCGACCGCGATCCCCCCGTGGGTGGGCCCGCTGGACGTGGTACTGGTCGCGGGCGACGACGCGGGCGATCCGCGCCTGGCCGAAGCCGTGGATTTCGCGGTGCGCCGGGGTGCGGAGGTCGTGGTCGCGGCGCCGGACGAGGGTCCGCTGCGGGCCGCCGCCGCGGGCCGGGCCACCATGCTGCCGCCGCGCATTCCCGTGCTGGACCACAACCGCATGCTGCGCTTCCTGGCGATCGGCATGGCCGTGCTGGCCGCGGTGGATCCGCATCGCACCGGCCCGCTGGTGCCGGATCTGAACGCGCTCGCCGATCTGCTCGACGCCGAAGCGCTGCGGGACGGCCCGCAGCAGGAGGCGTTCCGCAATCCGGCCAAGACCCTGGCCACCCGCATGCAGCAGCGCAAGCGCCTGATCATGTCCGGTGATTCGCCCGCCACCACCGAGCTCGCCGCGCACGCCTCGGACGTGCTGCTGGGCGCGGCCGGGCAGGTCGGGGCGGCCGCCGGGCTGGCGGAAGTCATTGCCGCGCACGGGCGTCTGATCCAGGCCGCGGGCGTCGCCGCGCCGGATTTCGACCCGCTCTTCCACGACGCGGAACTCGACGGGCCCGCGCCGGTCGAGCAGGTCCGCATCTTCGTACTCAGCGCGGACACCGATCAGGTGCTGGTGCGCAGACGGCTGGCGGTGTTCGGTTCCGACGCCGGGCTCGTGGACGTCGATCTGGTGAATCTGGACGCGGAGGCGGCGGGTACCGCGCCGGCCGCGGAGGCGGCGGGGCAGGCCGTGCCCGCCGGTCGGGGCGGCGAGCTGGAACAGCTCGCGGTGCTGACGCTTCGAATCGAGATGGCGGCCGCGTATCTACGACTACTCGGTTCCCGCCCGGTCGCAGATCCGGGACGCTACGACGGGGGACACTACTAGTGCACGAACTCGTTGGTGCGCTGCGTTCTTACGCATGGGGTTCGCGCACCGCGCTCGCTCAGCTGTGCGGACGACCGGTTCCATCCGCGCATCCGGAGGCCGAACTCTGGTTCGGCGCGCATCCGGCCGATCCCGCGCAGGTGCGAATCAATGGACACAGCACATCGCTGCTCGACGTGGTCACCGCGAATCCACAGCGCGAATTGGGCTCGGTCGCGGGTGAATTCGGCGGACGGCTGCCGTTCCTGCTGAAGATCCTCGCCGCCGAGGAAGCGCTCTCGCTGCAGGCGCACCCCAGCCTCGAACAGGCACGGGTGGGCTTCCAGCGCGAGAACCGCGCGGGTATGGCGCTGGACTCACCGCTGCGCAACTACCGGGACGAGAACCACAAGCCCGAACTGGTGGTCGCCCTGGATCGCTTCGAGGCGCTGGCCGGCTTCCGCACGCCCACCGTGACCGTGCGGCTGCTGCACGCGCTCGAGGTGCCCGAACTCGAGCCGTACGCCGAACTGCTCGCCGCCCAGCCGGATTCGGCCGGATTGCGCACGCTGTTCACGACCTGGATCGCGCTGCCGCAGGTCAGTCTGAGCACGCTGCTGCCCAAGGTGCTGGACGGCTGCGTGCGGTATCTGTCCGGCCGGGACGAGGGCTCGGACAGCAAGCGCCGCGAATTCACCGCCGAGATCCGGACCGCGCTGGAGCTGGCCGAGGCGTACCCCGGTGACGCCGGCGTGCTGGCCGCGCTGCTGCTCAACCGCATCACGCTCGAGCCCGGGGAGGCGCTGTTCCTGGACGCCGGGAACCTGCACGCGTATCTGCGCGGGGTCGGCGTGGAGATCATGGCCAACTCCGACAACGTGCTGCGCGGCGGGCTCACCCCCAAGCACGTGGACGTGCCGGAGTTGTTGCGTGTGCTGGACTTCGAACCGCTGGACCTGCCCAAGGTGCAGCCCGAGGTGCTCGGCAACGGCGTCTTCCGGTATCGCACGCCCGCGTCCGAATTCGTGCTCAGCCGGTTCGAGCTCGCGCCGGGCGACGAACCGGTGACGGTGCCGCACGCCGGGCCGGGCATCGCGCTGTGCACGCACGGGGCGGTCGGGCTGCTGCTGGGCAAGGATCAGCTGCGCGTCGAATGCGGGCGCGCGGCGTGGATCTCGGCCGCCGACGGCGAGATCCGGGCCCGGGCGCTGGACGGCGCGGCGCAGCTGTTCTGCGCGGCGGTCAGCGAGAACTGAGCGAGGGTCGCGCACCGGCGTGCACGGGCGGCCCGAAGCCTGTGTCGCGCGCGGTGTGAATCCGACACCGGAGTCCGCCGCGCACGGCGTGGGTCGCCGACCGCGCCCGCGCCGTCGGTAGCGTCGTTCCCATGGCCTCCGGTGATGACAGTCGTAAGGCGGTACTGGCGGCGTTCTCGGCCGACGCGGGAATCACCGTGGCGAAATTCGCGGGCGCGGTGATCACCGGCTCGTCGTCCATGTACGCCGAGGCGGTGCACTCGCTCGCCGACACCGCCAATCAGGGCCTGCTGCTGATCGGGCGCAAGCGCGCACAGCAGCCGCCGGATCAGCTGCACCCCTTCGGGTACGGGCGCAACCGCTACTTCTACTCGTTCGTGGTGGCGCTGGTCATCTTCGCGCTGGGCTCGCTGTTCGCCATCGACGAGGGCATCACCAAGATCCGCCATCCCGAACATCTCTCGGATGCGGGGATCGCCATCGGGATCCTGGTCATCGCCATGGCGCTGGAGTCCTACAGCCTGTTCACCGCCCGGAACGCCTCGGCGCCGCTGAAGGGCCGCAAGAGCTGGTGGCGGTTCATCCGCACCACCCGCAATCCGGAACTGCCGGTGGTGCTGCTGGAGGATTTCGGCGCGCTCATCGGCCTGCTGCTGGCCTTCCTGGGCGTCGGCCTGACCGAGCTGACCGGCGATCCCATCTGGGACGGCATCGGCACCCTGTGCATCGGCGTACTGCTCGGGTTCATCGCGATAGTGCTCATCGTGGAGATGAAGAGCCTGCTCATCGGCGAGGGGGCCACCCCCGACGAGGAGCGCCGCATTCGGGCGAACCTGGTGGACGGCAAGCGCATCGACCGCATCATCCACCTCAAGACCCAGTACCTGGCCCCCGACGATCTCCTGGTCGCCGCGAAGGTCGGCATGGCCCCGCACCTGGACCTGATCGGCGTGGCCCAGGCGATCGACGACGCGGAAGCCCGCGTCCGCGAAGCGGTTCCGGTGGCGCGGACAATTTATCTGGAGCCGGACCTGTACCGCCCCGAGCTGAATTGACGCACACGGGCGGGCTCGCCACGGTCACCGGTGCTGAATCCGATCACTCCGACTGTCCGCCGGGCACTCTCGTGCCGGTCGCTCGACCGTGCGGGCCGATCAGCTCCCCGCGGGTGTTCAGCTCCCGGCGAGGAGTGCCAGGGGGTCGGTGCGGTGGCCGAACTCGCGGCGCAGGGCGTGGCGGGCGGCGAAGTAGCCGTTCATGCCGTGGACGCCGGGGCCGGGCGGGGTCGCGGACGAGCACAGGTACACCCCGGGCAGCGGGGTGCGGTAGGGGTTCCAGCGGGGTACGGGACGAAAGACCGTCTGGCGCAGGGTGACCGCGCCCGCGGAGATGTCGCCGCCGATGTAATTGGCGTTGTGCGCGGGCATTCGGGCCGCGGTGCGGACGTGGGTGGCGAGGATGAGATCGCGGAAGCCCGGGGCGAAACGTTCGACCTGGGCGATGATCTCGGCGCTGACATCGCGCTTCGACCCGTTCGGGACGTGCGCGTAGGTGTAGAGGGTGTGCTGCCCGGCGGGCGCGCGGGTGTCGTCCACGACGCCGGGCTGGATCGCGAGCACGTAGGGCCGTTCCGCGTGCTGCCCCGCGGCGACTGTCTTTTCGGCGGCCTCGGCCTCGGCGCGCGAGCCGACCAGGTGCAGGGTGCCCGCCCGATCGCAGCCCAGCCCCCGCCACGGCACCGGGCCGGACAGCGCGAAGTCGACCTTGCACGCCGCGCCGCCGTACCGGAAGTTCTCCAGCGCGCGGGTGTAGCGCCCGGGCAGCCGGTCGCCGGCGATCCGCTGGAGTTCGGCCGGGGCCAGATCCAGCAGTACCGCTGTCACGGAATCGAATTCGTCGATGTCGTCCACCCGGTGTCCGGTGTGTATCCGGCCGCCGTGGGCCCGCAGATCGGCGACGAGCGCGTCCACGATCGCCTGGCTGCCCCCGCGCGGCACCGGCCAGCCGCCCACGTGCGCGAGGGTGCCGAGCAGCAATCCCACACCCGCGCCGGGGATTCCGCGCGGCGGCCGGATCGCGTGCGCGGCGACGCCGGTCAGCAGCGCCGGCGCGATGTCGTCGCGAAAGCGCAGATTCCACAGCGGTGACGCCTGTTCCAGCAGACGGCGCGCGACCCCGATCTCGGTGCGCAGCAACCCGCCCGGGCGAATCGGCGGCGGCCGCAGATCCGACATGATCAGCCCGACCACGTCCTCCCAGTTCCGCACCATGGGCCCGAACAGCCGCCGCCAGGCCGCCCCGTCCCGGCCGAGTCCGTCCACGGTGGCGCCCAGATCGCGCCAGGCCAGCCCGGCCCGCCCGCCGTCCAGCGGATGCGCGTAGGACACCTGCGGCACAAGCAGTTCCACCCCGTGCGCGGGCAGGTCGAAGGCCCGCAGGAACGGCGAGGCCACCGCCATGGGGTGCGCGCCCGCGCACAGATCGTGCCGGAACCCCGGCAGCGTGATCTCCGCCGTCCGGCAGCCGCCGCCGATCGTGTCGGCGGCCTCGTACACCTCCACCGCGAGTCCCGCCCGGGCCATCAGCACCGCCGCCGCGAGCCCGTTGGGCCCGGACCCCACCACCACCGCGTCAGCCATGATCTCAGCCTAGGCGCGTTCGCGCGGGCGGCACCGGACCGTGGTGAATCCCATCCGCGGAGCACGGTTCACACCCGCGTGCTAGGAGCTGCCGGGCCACGCCGAGCACCACGACCCCGCTTCGGCGCGACCGCGCCCGGGCCACTCAGCCGCCGATCCATTGCGCGACAAGCACATCGAGTCGGCGGGCGCGAAAGTCCGGCCGCAGTCGGCCACCTCGATCCAGGGTCGCCATCCCGTGCAGTGCGCTCCAGGCGACCTCGGTGAAGGTCTCCGGGTCGTGCGGGGCCGCGAACGGCGCGAAGGTGAGCAGCAGTTCCACGAAGCACTCCTTGAGAACCTCGGGGGCGTCCGGCCCGAATTTCAGGTCGGTGCGCAGCAGGAACATGGCGTCGTAGAGGGCCGCGCTCTCCCGCGCGAAATGCAGGTAACCCTCGGACACCAGGGCCAGCGCCTGTTCCGGGGTCTCGGCGCGGGTGCGGATCTCCCGGGTGGCGACGGCCAGCTCGGCGAAGCCCTGCTCGGCGACGGCGGTGACGATGGCGTCCTTGCCCGAGAAGTGGCTGTACAGCACGGGCTGGCTGTATTCGATGGCCTCGGCCAGTTTGCGCACGGTGACCGCGTCCCAGCCCTGGGTTTCGGCCAGTTCGCGGGCGGTGTCGACGATGCGCTTCTCCCGTTCACCCCGTTCGCGTTCACGACGGCTCTGTGATGCGTTCATGACCGAAATCCTAGCACCGCTAGACAACCTATCGACGCGAATGCTAGCGTTGCTACATCAACAAGCACCGCTAGAACCGGAGATCGACATGACGCTTTCCCGCATCAACACCGCCCTCACCCTGGCCGGCGCGGCCTTCATCTTCTACATCGGTCTCAACTACCTGATCACCCCGGAAACCTTCGCCGCGGGCTTCGGCCTGCCGGAGTGGCCGACCGGCGACGCGGTCGCGTTCATGAACCTCAAGGGCGTGCGGGACACCGCGTCGGGCGTGCTGATCCTGGCCCTGCTGGCCACCGGGCAGCGCTTCGCGATGGGCGTCACCATGGTGGCGATGTCGCTCGTGCCGATCGGCGACATGCTGACCGTGCTGAGCTACCACGGCTCCACCGCCACGGCCCTGGGCGTGCACGGCTTCACCGCCGCGCTGGTCCTGCTCACCGGCGGCCTGCTGATCCGGGAAAGCCGCACCGCCGCGGCCGAATCCGCGCAGGCCCCCGCGACCGAATCCGCGCCCACCGCCGCGTGAGGCCGATCACACTACGATGAATCTCGACCGTCCGGTCCGTCAGTACGGGCAACACCCCATGACAAGGAGCGACACCATGGCGACGACCAAGCCCCACGGACCGGCCTCGTACTTCCCCTCCATCGAGACCAAGTACGGCCGCTCGATCGACGAATGGTTCGAGCTCCTGGCCGCTTCCGGGCTCACCGGCCAGAAGAGCATGGTGGAGTGGCTCAAGTCCGAATACGAGCTGGGCCACGGGCACGCCACCGCGCTCGCCCAGTTCCACCTGAACCCGGGCAAGTGGGAACGCTGAGCCCCCGCAGAACCCAGCCGCACAGCGAAAAGGCCGCTCCCCCACGGGGAGCGGCCTTTCGAGTTCGGGTGACCCGATGAATCCCTACACGTCGGTGGAGAAGCGAATGCCGCCGTCGGGGATCTCGACGCCGGGCCACACGCGCGCACCGCGGAGCAGTTCACAGCGCGCGCCCACGATCGCGCCGTCGCCGATGACCGCGTCGCGCACCAGCGCCCGCGGCCCGATCTTCGCGCCGAAGCCGATGATCGAACGTTCCACGGTCGCTCCGGCTTCCACGCACGCACCGTCGAACAGGATCGCGCCGTCCAGTCGAGCGCCCGCGCCGACCTCCGCGCCGCGGCCGACGACGGTGCCGCCGATCAGCAGCGCGCCCGGCGCGACGCCCGCGCCCGCGTGCACGAGCGACTCACCGCGCTGGCCCGGCAGCGCCGGGGACGGTGCGATGCCGCGGACCAGATCCGCGGAGCCGCGCACGAAATCCTCGGGGGTGCCCATGTCGCGCCAGTACGAGGTGTCCACGTGACCCTGGATGTGCGCGCCCTCGGCGAGCAGGGACGGGAAGGTCTCGCGCTCGACCGAGACCGGGCGCCCGGCCGGAATCTTCTCGATGTACTCGCGGCGGAACACGTAGCAGCCCGCGTTGATCTGGTCGGTCGGCGGATCCTGGGTCTTCTCCAGGAACGCGGTCACGCGGCCGTTCTCGTCGGTCGGCACGCAGCCGAACGCCCGCGGATCGCTCACGCGCACCAGGTGCAGGGTGACATCGGCGTTGGACTCGTGGTGCGTGTCCAGAATCCCGCCGAGGTCGGTGCCGCCGAGCACATCGCCGTTGAACACCATGACCGTGTCCGCGCGCAGCTTGGGCAGCACGTTGCGGATGCCGCCGCCGGTGCCCAGGGCCTCGGACTCGAACACGTACTCGAGTTCGAGCCCGAGCGCCGAGCCGTCACCGAAGTGATCCTCGAACACCTCCGCCTTGTAGGAGGTGCCGAGCACGACGTGGGTGATCCCGGCATCGGCGATGCGGGCCAGCAGATGCTGCAGGAACGGCAGACCGGCCGTCGGCAGCATCGGCTTGGGAGCGGACAGGGTCAGCGGACGCAGGCGGGTGCCCTGGCCGCCGACCAGAATCACCGCATCCGTGGATCCGGCACCATTGCCGCTGTTCACCATGTTCTCCCCTGTGGTCAGGTGTCTATCGAAATTCGCTGATGCGTGCTCCGGGACCCGCCGGAGCATGCGGCAGGCTCAGTGGGTCGAGCCGGCCGCGGCCTCGGCCGCATCGCGTTCACGCAGAGCGGATCGAACCGCAAGCTTGCAGCGGATCGCAAGTCCGGCCTTCAGCGCGACCCGCAAAGGCGCCTGCCACCAGTGCGGATGCCGGTCCGCCTGGAAGCGGTAGGCGCTGGCGTGGTGCGCGGGCAACATGGTCTCGGGGTGCTTACCGGCGGCGTGACCCTTCGCATGGGTGACCTCGGCGGTCGGCACGAACACATTGTGCCAGCCCGCCTTGCCCATGCGGTCACCGAAGTCGACATCCTCCATGTACATGAAGTACCGGGAGTCGAACCCGTCGATGGCGTCGAAGGCCGCGCGGCGTACCAGCAGGCAGGAGCCCGAGAGCCAGCCCACGGTGCGCTCGGAGACCTGCTCGTTCTCCTGGCGGTAGCGCCGAGTCCAGGGGTTCGTGGGCCAGATGCTGCCCAGGACCGCGTGGCCCGCGCCGTCGAGCAGGCCGGGCACCGAGCGCGCCGACGGGTAGAGGCTGCCGTCCGGCTCGAGCACCTTGGGCCCGAGCGCGCCCGCGCGCGGCCAGCGCCGGGCCGCGGTCAGCAGTTCGTCGATGGAGTCGGTGCCCCAGCGAATGTCCGGGTTCACGATGGCGATGAACTCGATGTCCGGGTCGATCTCGGCGACCGCGCGGTTGATGGCGCCGCCGTAGCCGAGGTTGCCGCCGGTGCGCAGTAGGCGCACGTGCGCGTTGGCTTCGGCGATCAGCTCCGGCACACCGTCCACCGAGCCGTTGTCGGCGAGGATCACCTGGGGCTTCTCGCCCGTCGCGGTGGCTAGGGTGGTGATGAAGTGCTGCAGGTGCTCACCGGGCGAGTAGGTCACCGTGACGACGGCCAGTGACGGCGGTTCGACAGAATCCGAGGGGCTCACGGACGCCCAGCCTAGTCGGAGATGTCGGTCAGTGCGTCGTGCAGTGCCACTCGCCATTCCCGCAGGGGCGTGAGCCCCGCCGCAGCCCAGGCCGTGCCCGAAAGGACCGAATATGCCGGGCGCGGAGCGGGTCTCGGGAAATCGGCCGTGCCGCAGGGGCGCACACGTTCCGGATCGGCGCCCAGACCCGCGAAGACGGCCCGCGCGAGGTCGAACCAGCTGGCCCGGCCGGCATTGCCCGCGTGCAGAATTCGCGGGATGACCGACGGGCCGCCCGCCGTGCCGGACTCGGCGTCCAGGCGACCCGACAGTTCCAGCAGGCCCCCGGCCAGATCCGGTGCGTAGGTGGGTGATCCGATCTGGTCGGCGACCACGTTCACGGTGTCGCGTTCGCGCTCGAGGCGGCGCATGGTCGCGACGAAATCGCCGCCGGTTCCGGTGTAGACCCACGCGGTGCGCACGATGCGAGCGCGCGGATCCAGCTCCAGCACGGCCCGCTCCCCCGCGAGTTTGGATCGGCCGTAGACGGTGGCCGGTCCGGTGGGGTCGCCGGGTTCGTAGGGCCGGGTCGCGGTGCCGGGGAACACGTAGTCGGTGGAGATGTGCACCAGCCGCGCGCCGATGTCCGCGCACGCGGCGGCCAGCACCGCGGGTCCGGTGGCATTGCCGGCGAAGGCCGCGTCCACCTCGGTCTCGGCCTGATCCACGGCCGTGTAGGCGGCGCAGTTGATCACGGTATCGCCCGGATTCAGTACCGCGCGTACGGCATCGGCGTCGGTGATGTCGAGCTCGGCGCGGCCGTAACCGCGGGCGGCGGGCGCGTGCCGCAGCAGCGCGCGGCCCAGCTGTCCCCGCGCACCGGTCACCACGAGCCGCTCGGTGATGGGTGTCACGGCGGGGGAAGTCACGGCGGCCAGTGTGACACGAGCGGCGATCGGTTTCGCGCACACCCTTGGCTACCTGCGCGAATGTCCAGTTCTCGCGCGCGCCTGCGCGACAGAGCAACACGACTCACGGAGCTCCGGCTACACGGACATGTCCGACAGCGCGTCTAGCCTGCATTTGGGGGCACTCCACAGACATCACCCCGACCGCGAGCGCGGTCGGCCGAGGACTGGAAGAGGGAGCAAGGGGTTGTCGCAGACCAGGAGAGCATCCGCACCGCTACCCTCTCGCCCGGCCGGGCCCCGAGTGCGTGGCGGCCGGGATCGGTCGCATCCCCTGCGGGTTCTGTCCGCGGCGGCCGCGATCGTGGTGCTCGTGGTCACCGGACTGGGCTGGCGGAGTGTGGATCAGCTCGTATCCAGCATCGAGCGGATCAGCGACCTGGGTCTGGGCGGGGGGAAGGACGGCGCGGTCGACATCCTCATGGTCGGCATCGACTCGCGCACGGACGCGCACGGCAATCCGCTGTCGGAGGACGAGCGCGCGATGTTGCACGCCGGGGACGAAGTCGGGCTCAATACCGACACCATCGTGCTGATCCGCGTGCCCAACGACGGGCAATCGGCCACCGCCATCTCCATTCCGCGCGATTCGTACGTGGATATTCCGGGACTGGGCAAGGGCAAGATCAACTCCGCGTACGGGGTGACCAAGCTGACCGAGCAGCAGAAGCTGCTCGACAAGGGCGAATCGGCCTCGGAAGCCGACAGCGAATCCACCCTCGCCGGGCGGCAAGCCCTCATCAAATCCGTTGCCACGCTGACGGGTATCACCGTCGACCATTACGCCGAGGTCGGACTGCTGGGCTTCGTACTGCTCACCGACGCCGTGGGCGGAGTGGACGTCTGCCTGAACAACGCCGTGTACGAACCGCTTTCGGGCGCGGACTTCGCCGCCGGCGAGCAGAAGCTCGACGGCGCCGAAGCACTGAGCTTCGTCCGCCAGCGGCACGAGCTACCGCGCGGAGATCTCGACCGCATCGTGCGCCAGCAGGTGTACATGGCCCAGCTCGTGCACCAGGTGGTCAGCGCGAAGACCCTGACGAACCCGGGACGATTGAGCGATCTGAGCAAGGCGGTCGGGCGCACGGTCGTGCTGGACGATAATTGGGATGTGCTGGCGTTTCTGACGCAATTGCAGGATCTCTCGGGCGGGCAGGTGAAGTTCGAGACGATTCCGGTCAAGGATCTCAACGGCTGGACCGACAACGGCGAATCGGTGGTGCGCGTCGATCCGGCCGCCGTGCAGAAGTACGTGGCCCGCACCATCGGCGAGGGATCAGCGGACGATTTCAAGGAAACCGGCGGCATCGATCCCGGCACCGTGGTGGCCGATGTCTACAACGCCAGCGGCACCGGCGGCCTGGCCGCGGTTGCCGCACAGGCGCTGGCGGGCAAGGGCTTCCGCACCGGGACGGTGGACAACTGGATCGGCGGGCCCGTGCAGAGCAGCCGCGTGCTCGCGCTGAACGGCGGCGATCCGCGGGCGCGGGCGGTCGCGCAGGCCCTGGGCGGACTGCCGGTCTACGCCGAGCCCGGATTGGCGGAGGGCTCGGTCCGTGTCGTGCTCGCGAGTGACTACTCTGGTCCGGGTTCGACGACCGGCACCGGGGTGGATTTCACCATCAGCTCCACCACCATGACGCCGGTTCCGCCAGCTGCACCCATCGATGCCGGTAAGAACGGACCGAAATGCGTCAACTGAACGAGACCCTCACCGACGCGGTACTCGACCCCATCCTGGCCCGCGATCCGGCGGGTCCGCGCGTCACCTACTACGACGACGCGACCGGCGCGCGCATCGAACTGTCCGCGCTCACGCTCGCCAACTGGGCGGCCAAGACCGCCAATATGATTCGCGACGAATTCGGCCTGTCGCCGGGTTCCCGGGTGGCGGTGCTGCTGCCCGCGCACTGGCAGACGGCAGCGGTGCTGCTGGGCTGCTGGTGGGCGGGCGCCGAAGTCGTGCTGACGGCCGATCCGGACGCCGAACTCGCGCTCGTCACGGCCGAGCGCATCGACGAGGCCGGCGACATCCCGGAGATCGCGGCCCTGTCCCTGGATCCCATGGGCATGCCGGTGCGCGATCTGCCCGTCGGCGTCACCGACTACGCGACCTCGGTCCGCGTGCACGGCGATCAATTCCGCCCCGGCGACAGCGGATGCGCCCTGGATGGACTCTCGGTCTCGGCGGTGCTCGAGCAAGCGCGCAAATCCGCGCAGCGACAGGGCTTCACGGCCGAGGACCGCGTGCTGTCGAGTACACCGTGGGAAACTCCGGCCGAATTGATCGACGGCTTCGTCGCGGTGTTGGCAGCGGGAGCATCATTGGTGCAGGTCAGCCACCCGGATCCGGCCCTCGTCGAACGACGCGTGGTATCGGAGAAGGTCACCGCCCGGCGGTCCTGAGTCCTACCCCGGTAGGAGCGCGAATTCCCTCCTCGGGACCTTTTTCACCCCGTCGGCTTTCCGTACGGTGAGAGATACCCGAGGAGAGGGGATCAACGATGATGAGCCCGCGATACCGACTGCGGTGGCTGTTCGAGCAGGGTGCCGCCCGCTACATGTTGCGCCTGCAGGCGCGGCGGGGTGATCCCTTCGGCCGACTGTTCGGCAGTCGCGCGGCCATCGCCGATCCCTACCCGTACATAGAGGAATTGCGCGGCCGCGGGCGACTCGTGCGCAGCCCGTCCGCGCACGCCACCGCGGACTACGAATTGGTCCGGGGTATCTTGCGCGACAATCGATTCGGCATATTCGGCCTCGGTAATCTGGATGTCCCCCAGGGCCTGCGCGACACCATCCGCTCGGCCAAGCTTCCGCCCAACCCGGTAGAGCCGCCGTCCATGCTGGTCATCGACCCGCCGGACCACACCCGCCTGCGCAAATCGGTCGCGGCGGCCTTCACGCCCCGCGCCGTCGGCCGCCTGCGCGAGCGCGTGGAGACGGTGACCGAGGAACTCCTGGACGCCCTGCCGGAGAACGGTTCGGCGGATCTCATCGGCGACTACGCGCAGCAGATTCCGATCGCGATCATCGCCGAGATGCTGGGCTTCCCGCACGAATCGCGCGACGAATTCCTGGAGTGGGGCGACGCCGCCAGTCCACTGCTGGACTTCGGCATCTCCTGGAAGTCGTGGCGCACAGCCGCCGAAGCCATGATGGACATGGACGATTACCTCAACCGGCACATCGCGCAACTCCGGCGCGAGCCGGGCGAGGACATTCTGAGCAGTCTGGTCAGCGCGGGCGACCTGGACGATCGCGAACTCAAGGCCACCGCGAGCTTGCTCATGGGAGCGGGCTTCGAGACGACGGTGAATCTCATCGGCAACGGCATCGTGCAGCTGCTCGCGCATCCGAGCCAATTGGCGCTACTGCGTGAGGATCCCGCACTCTGGGCGCCGGCGATCGAGGAAGTGCTGCGCTTCGACGCGCCGGTGCAGTCGACCGCGCGACTCGCGCTGGCCGACGCGGAGATCGGGGGCGTGCAATTCCAGCGGGGGAACGTGATCGTCATGTCGCTGGCGGGGGCCAATCGGGATCCCAAGGTATTCGAGAATCCGGCGTCGTTCGATATCACCCGGGCCAACGCGCGGGATCATCTGACGTTCTCCAGTGGGATTCACACGTGTCTCGGGGCGAGTCTGGCGCGGATGGAGGGGGTTTACGCGTTGCGGGCGTTGTTCGATCGATTCCCGGAGTTGGCGTTGGCGGGGGTGCCCGAGCGGCGGCCTTTGTACACGTTGCACGGGTATTCGCGGATGCCCGCCCGGCTGGGGAAGCGGGCCGCCGCTGTCGTTTGAGAGCGAAATCCCACCGGCAACGAAATCCGTTCCGGCTCAGAAGAATCCGACGACCTGATCGCCCCACACCGAATTCCGGTCGTAATCGGGATCATCCACGATCCGATCGGTGGCGTCGATGATCAGCGTCCGCCGATCGGCGGCGGTGTAGGGCGGCCAGTGCTTGGACCCGTCGATGGCGGCGGGCACGCTGTGCGCCGCGAACGCCGTCCAGCGCCGCATCGTCCGCCCGGACACCTCCTGCGCCGCCTTGCGCCCGCCGAGCCAGAACGTGGGATCGCGGTCGAACGACCCGAAATTGCCGAATACGTACGGCAATTCGGTGGCATGGCCCGCGCCGACCCGGGCGGCCTTGAGCATCGGGGTGGCGTGGTCGAAACGGTACATCCAGGTCGGTGAGTGCTGGGAGTGGGCGATAGCGACCCAGTGCGCGGGCATCCGGAAGGCGGCGTCGCCGGACATGGTCAGGGCACTGCGCGCGGTGTTGAGATCGCCGTAGGCGGAGGCGATTTCGGCGATCCGCTCGGGCGACATGCCGGGATGCTCGGCGGCCACCCCGCGCAGCATCGCGTTCACGGCGTCGGGGGTGACGGGCATGATCGGCGAGCGGAACAGGCGGAACATCGACGCCTCGTCCTTGTTCGTGCCGATGATCAGCGGGACCCGGTGCGAGCGGCCCTGCTGGAAGCGGTCGCTCGGGTACGCGGGCAGCACCTCGCCGTCCACCACCGGCGCGGCGGCCAGGCGGCCGGGTTCACGGGTGGGCACTTCGTCGAGCAGAATTCCGGCCCCGGCGATGATGCGCTCGATAGGCATGTCCAGCAGGTCCGCGCCCTCGCCGGGCTTCAGGTCCAGGATCTCCAGGAAGCGGCGGGCCACGCCGGCCGCCCGCTCCTGGCCGAACACCGTTGTGGCGGGCGGTGATTGGGCGATGGCCCGGTGGAACAGCCCGGCCGACAGCGGGGAGGTGAGCAGGGCGGTCACGCAGCCCGCGCCGGAGGATTCGCCGAAGAGGGTGACGCTGCCGGGATCGCCGCCGAACGCCTCGATATTGTCGCGGACCCATTCCAGGGCGGCGATCTGATCGCGCAGGCCGAGGTTGGGGGTGAACTCGGGACCCAGGGAGGACAGGTCCAGGAAGCCGAGGGAACCCAGGCGGTAGTTCACCCCGACCACGATCACGTTGCCGGTCTCGGCGAGTTTGCGGCCGTCGTAGATGGCCTGGGCGGCGGTTCCGAGGCAGAACGCACCACCGTGCAACCACACCATGACCGGGCGGGGCTCGTCGCTGGGCGCGGTGGGGGCCCAGATGTTGAGCCAGCAACAGTCCTCACCCATTCGCAGGCCGGAGTCGACGGGGACGAAGCCCGCGCTCTGGGGGGCGACCTCGCCGAAGTCGAAGCAGTCGCGCACGCCGTCCCAGGGTTCGGGGGGCTGGGGCTTGCGGTAGCGGTTCGGGCCGCCGGTCGGGGCCGCGTAGGGAATGCCGCGCCACACCGCGATGCCGTCCTGCCGACGGCCGCGTACCCGGCCGTATTCGGTCCCGGCCACCGGTTCGGCGTGTTCGTCCGGCAGCGTCTCGAAGAACGTAGTGTTCATCGCCCACCTCCTCGTACTCCGTAAATCGAGGGTACCGGGGAGATCGGCAACGGTCCGGCCACCGGGGACCGCGCGCCGTCACGGGGCTCGAGGGCGGGCGGTGGCCTACGCTGGGCCGGTGCCGAGTTATGCGTACCGCTGCCGCAGCTGCGGGGACAGTTTCGAAGTGACCCGTCCCATGGCGGCGGCGTCCGATCCGGCCGACTGCCCGCAGGGGCATTCGGACACCGTCAAGCTGCTGACCACGTTCGGAACGGTGAGCCGCGGGGGTGGCGGCGGGCTGCCGGTCGCGCCGGTCGCGCCCGCGGGTGGGGGCGGCGGATGCTGCGGGGGCGGCGGGTGCTGCTGACCCGGTGAGACGGGTGGGCGGCTGAACTACTCCGCGGGGCCGGTCTCGGCGGCTTTGTCCGAGTGACCCAGGGAACGGCCGGGGGCGACTCGGTCGCGTACCCGCTGCTTCAGCACGGTGATGTCGGGAAAGCCGCCGTCCGCCTTGCGCTCCCAGATCTGCTCACCGTCCACGGTGATACGGAAGATTCCGCCGTCGCCGGGTACCAGCGCGACCTCGGACAGGTCCGTGGTGAAGGTGGTGAGCAGCTCCTGCGCCATCCAGCTCGCACGCAGCAGCCAGCGGCACTGGGTGCAGTATTCGATCGCTACGCGGGCCATGGCCGAACCCTACCGCGTGGACGGTGCGGGGCCGGGGTGAGTGCTCGCGGTGATCGCCGTACACCGCACGGCGAATGACTCGGGCCGATATCTTCGACATTCGAATTCTATTTGCGGACAAGCTATTTCACAGCTTCGGTGCCGAGAATTCATGATCGCGCCCAGCGAAATACCAGCAATATCACCACCCGTGCACTTGTCGGTGGGCTGCGATAGACATGCGGTGAACGAACGAAGGGGGCACGATGACCACCGCCTGGACCGCCGAGCAGATCGCGGCGCTGGCGCCCGACGCGGCGTCGCTCACCGCGGCGCGCAAGCTGCGGGGCAAGTGGAGCGGCAGCGGAGCGCACGGGGACGCGCTGTGGGGGCTGTGCGCGGGCAGCGGCAGTCGCCCGTATCAGACCGTGATCGACACCTCGGGGCCCGCGTACAAATGCTCGTGCCCGAGCCGGAAGTTCCCGTGCAAACACGCTCTCTCACTGCTGCTTTCCTGGGCCGAGGGCAATGTTCCGGCTACCGGGGCGCCGGCCGATTTCGCGGCGGAATGGCTGGCGGGGCGGGCGGCGCGCGAGGCGAAGAAGGCCGTGCCCGCCGCGCGGCCGACCGGCGCCGCGCCGGCTCGTGACGGCGGGGCGAGCGCCGATCAGCGGCGGGCTCGGGTGGCGGCCGGGCTCGCCGATCTCGACACCTGGCTCACCGATCAGGTGCGGACCGGGCTCGCGCAGACCGACCGCTCCGCGCTCGCCTTCGAAACCGTCGCCGCCCGCATGGTCGACGCGCAGGCCCCCGGCGTCGCGGCCACGCTGCGGCATCTGCCGCGCGCCGCGACCGGCGCGGACTGGCCGCAGGTTCTGCTGCGCGAGTACGCCCGCCTGCATCTGCTCTCCGCCGCGCACGCGCGTTCGGACGAGCTCGAGCCGGCGCTGCGCGCCAGCGTGCGCGCCCATATCGGCTACCAGGTTCCCGCCGAATCCGTGCACACCGAACCCGCCGTGCGGGACCGCTGGCTGGTGCTCGGACAGCACGTCACCTCCGACGAAGCGCTCTACACCCGCCGAATCTGGTTGCGCGGGCACGAGACCGGCCGCTGGGCGCTGCTGATCGATCACCATCACGGCAGCCCGAGTTTTCCGCCGGACACCCCGCTGCCGGGCTTCCAGGTGGACGCGGAGCTGCACTTCTATCCGAGCGCCGCTCCCCTGCGCGCGCTGTGGGGCGCCCGCCACGCCGCTCCCGAACCCTTCACCACGATCCCGCGACTGCCGGTTGCGCGAAACAGCTCGGCGGCAACGGATCCGGGCGCGGCGATCGACGCCGAGTCCGGCCGCGGCGGTGTCCGGGACGAGGCGGAATCCGCGTCCGCCACGGGGTCTGCCCACGCGATGGTTCCCCGCTCGCGGACGGCCGCCACCGATGGAGGTGCCCGAGCTGTGCCCGGCGACCGGCCGGGGAATATCGCCGCGGCGCTGCTCGAGTACGCGGCGGCGATCGGGGCCGATCCCTTCCTGCGGTCGTGGCCCGTGCTGCTGGCCGAGGTCGTGCCGGTGCGGGACGAGAGCGGCTGGTACGTGGTCGAATCCGACGGGGCGGCGGTGCCGATCGCACCCGGCGACGGGGAGCCGTGGAAGCTGCTGGGATTGTCCGGCGGGCATCCGGTGACCGTCGTCGGGGAATGGTCGGCGGGCGGGCTGATTCCCGTGGCCGCCCTGCACATCGGGATCGTCACCGATGTCGCTGTCGCGGAGCGGAGTTCGGCGGGGGTCTCCGCGGGGCGCGGCGATTCGGCGATGACCGAACTCGTGTCGGCCGCGCTGGTGGGGACGGCGCGGCGGCAGGCGGGCGGGGGTGCGCTGCCGGCGCCGGTGGCGGCGCTGAGCGCGCGGCTGACGGGTGAACCCGCCGCGCTGCTGCTGGAAACCATTGCGCTGCAGGATTGTTTCGCGCGCGGCGCGGTCACCGCGGGTGCGGTGAAGCAGCCGGATCCGGCGCAGGACGATGATCGGCTGCTCTTGCCCCGGGGTGCTGGGGCGCATCTGGCGGAGCTGCTCGGGGAGAACTCGCCGTTCCTGGACGAATGGTTCGCGGCGGCCGCCACCCATGACTTCCGGGCGCCCGACGAGCTGTGCAGCCTGCTGCTGGATCGGGCGAAATCGCTGTCGGCGCACCGCGAATCGCTGCTGGCGCTGGCCGGGGCGCGGGGGCGGTGGCTGGCCGCGCAACATCCGGGGTGGCGGTCGCTGGTGCGGGCGCCCGTCGACGACGAGTCGGTGTGGTCGCACGGGCGGCCCGCCGAGCGCCGACTGTGGCTGGCGCAGTTGCGCGCTCGCGATCGGCACGCGGCGCTGGCGGCACTGGCCGGGTCCTGGGGCACCGAATCCGGGCCGGGCAAGGCCGAATTGCTGCTGGTGCTCGCGGACGGTCTCGGGCTCGGCGACGAGGCGATGCTCGAGACCGCCCTCGACGACCGGCGCGCCGAGGTGCGGCGGACGGCGGCTGATCTGCTGGGGCGGTTGCCCGATTCCACCTTCGCGGGACGGATGGCCGAACGGGCGGGCGCGTGGCTGAGCTTCGGGCCGCGCCTGCGGCAGCCGGTGCTGACCACGACCGGTCCGGGCGTGCTCGATGAGGCCGCGCGCCGGGACGGCGTGGGAGATTCCTACGGCTACACCGCCTATCGGGCGGAGGGCGCACCGGATCTCGCCGCGGAATGGCTGCACCGGGTGGTGGCCGGCACGCCGCTGCGGCATTGGGAGCGGGTGCTGGGACCGCCGGAACAGGCGGTGCGGGTGGCCATGTCGCAGGGCATGCGCGGGCCCATGTTCGCGGGCTGGTCCGATGCCACGCTGGCGCAACGGGATTCGGCGTGGGCCAAGGCGCTGTTCGGGGCGTTCGCGGCGCAGGAGGCGGGCGAGTCCGACAGCGAGAAGCTGCGTGAGCTCTTCGCTCTGCAACCGCTGGACGATCAGATCCGGCATCTGCGCCGCCTCGACAGCAGCTGGCTGGCCGAGATCGAATCGCTGCTGCGCGCGGTGCCGCACCCGTGGCCCGCCCCGATGGCCGAGCACGTGCTGCGCCTGCTGCTCGAACGCGCGCAGTTGTCCGCCGATCGGCCGGGCGCGCCCTCGCTGGTGCCGGGTTCCTATCGCACGCTGTTCCGCGCGTCCTCCGCGCATTTCCCGGTGACCGGCGCGGACATGGTGTCCGGGATCGCCCAGCGCTGCGGAGATCCCTACTGGGAGCAGGCTTTCGACCAGCTCGCCCACGACCTGATTCAACGCAAGACGATGCTCGAGGAGCTGCAGTGACCACTTCCGACGTTCGCACCACCGGGCACGGCGAGTCCGCCACTCTGTTGCGCCCGCACGCCGAGCAGGCTTTCGCCGGCGAGCTGGCCGCGCTCGCCGCCGCCGACGATCGCCCGCGCCCGCCGTCGTGGCAGCTCTCGCCGTGGGCGGTGGTGACCTATCTGCTGGGCGGCGCGCTGCCGGACGGCACGGTCATCTCGCCCAAGTACGTGGGACCGCGCCGGCTCATGGAGGTCGCGGTCTCCACCCTGGCCACCGATCGCGCGCTGCTGCTGATCGGCGTGCCCGGCACCGCCAAGACCTGGGTGTCCGAGCATCTCGCGGCGGCCGTCTCCGGCCGGTCCACGCTGCTGGTGCAGGGCACCTCCGGCACCGCGGAGGAGGCGATCCGCTACGGCTGGAACTACGCCCGCCTGCTCGCGGAGGGGCCGAGCGAGGCCGCGCTGGTGCCCTCGCCCATCATGACCGCCATGCGGGCCGGGTCGATCGCGCGGCTCGAGGAGCTGACCCGTATTCCGTCGGACGTGCAGGACGCGCTCATCACCGTGCTGTCGGAGAAGACGCTGCCGGTGCCGGAGCTGGGTTCGGAGGTGCAGGCGGCCAAGGGCTTCAATCTCATCGCGACGGCCAACGATCGGGACCGCGGCGTGAACGAGCTGTCCTCCGCGCTGCGCCGGCGCTTCAACACCGTGGTGCTGCCGCTGCCGGCCGGGGAGGACGAGGAGGTCGACATCGTCACCCGCCGGGTCGAACAGCTGGGCGCCGCACTGGAATTGCCCGCCGTGCCCGCGGCGGCCGAGGAGGTGCGCCGGGTGGTGCGCATCTTCCGCGAACTGCGCTCGGGCTTGACCGCGGACGGCCGGACCAAGCTCAAGTCGCCCTCCAGCACGCTGTCGACCGCCGAGGCGATCTCGGTGATCACCAACGGGCTGGCGCT
Organism: Nocardia sp. NPDC005978; assembly: GCF_040614455.1. NCBI lineage: Bacteria > Bacillati > Actinomycetota > Actinomycetes > Mycobacteriales > Nocardiaceae > Nocardia > Nocardia sp. NPDC005978. Next base: position 6,060 of record NZ_JBEXUS010000032.1, on the reverse strand, counting down.
GGCCGCGCATTTCGGCGACGGCGTGCTGCGCGCGGGCGATGTGGCCGGCGCGGTGCTGGGCGCGGTCATCAAGGATCCCGTCGCCGACGGCGTGGTGTGGACCGAGTACCTGGAAGCCGTTGTGCGCCAGCGCCCGGACTGGGCCGACTTCTACCGCGCCGCGCGTGAGGTGAGCTGATGCGCGCCGACGACGGCGCCGGGCCCGCGGTTCCGGAGTCCGGCTCCGCGGCGCGGCAGGGCGGGCTCGCGGACTCCGTATCCCCTGCGCGGCAGACGAAGTCGAATGATTCCGGCGGCGCGGCCCGCCCGGAGCCCGAGACCCGGGTGTTCGGTATCCGCCATCACGGTCCGGGGTCGGCGCGTTCGCTGCGCTTGGCGCTGAACCGGTTCCGGCCGGACGTGATTCTGATCGAGGGTCCGGCCGACGCCGACCCGCTGCTGGGTTTCGTCGCCGCCGACGGCATGGAACCCCCGGTCGCGCTGCTCGGCTACCGCCCCGACGAACCGGCCAAGGCCGCGATGTGGCCGTTCGCCGAGTTCTCCCCGGAGTGGCAGGCCATGAGCTACGCCGCCGAGAACGGTGTGCGCGTGGGGTTCTGCGATCTCCCGGCCGCCACCGTGCTGGCCATGGACCAGGAGGTGGGCGCGACGGGCGACCCGCTGGCGCTGCTCGCTGAGGCGGGCGGATACGACGACGCCGAGCGCTGGTGGGACGCGATCGTCGAATCCGCCACGGACGCCGACATCTTCCCGGCGGTGAACGAGGCCATGGCGGCGCTGCGCGAGCACGCCGAGCAACTCGGAGTGGAAGGAGAGCCCGCCGCCCGCGAGAGTGGGCCACGGGATGCGGACACCACTCCGGAAGAGGGCGAGCGGGCGGCAGGCGCTTCGGCCGCAGGCGAAACCTCATCGGCGGGAGCCGAGTCCACCGCGGGAAAGCCCGCGACTGCGGGCGAATCTGCTACTGCGGGAGGCGAATCCACCACCCAAGGTGGCGAGTCCGCTGCCGCGAGCGGGGACTCCACTGTGCTCCCGACCGGCGCGGCGACGCCCGGGAAGATCTCGCCGGCCGGTGAGAAGCCCCCTTCCGCTCCGATTTCCGCCGATCCGGCGTTCGGAGGCGGAACCGGCGCTCCGGGATCGGCCGTCGGCTTCGACCCGAGCGATCCCGCCGCCGCACCCGCACCGGCCCGGATCGTGGTCGACGCGCACACGCTGGTGCGCGAGGCGTACATGCGGCAGGTCATGCGGAAGGCGTTGAAGGACGGCGCCGTTCGACTCGCCGTCGTGTGCGGGGCGTGGCACGCGCCCGCGCTCAAGGGCAAGCTCGGGCCGGCGGCGGCGGACGCGCGGGTGCTCAAAGGGTTGCCCAAGGGGAAGGCGACGCTGACGTGGGTGCCGTGGACGCATTCCCGGCTGTCCAGTTCCTCGGGGTACGGGGCGGGGATCACCTCGCCGGGGTGGTACCACCATCTGTTCACCGTCACCGAGCAGCCGATCGCACGGTGGCTGACGCGGGTGGCGGGGATGCTGCGCACGCACGATCTGCCGGTGTCGAGCGCGCACATCATCGAGGCGGTGCGGCTGGCCGAGACCCTGGCGACGCTGCGCGGGCGGCCCCTGGCCGGATTGTCCGAGGTCACCGAGGCCACGCGGGCCGTGCTGTGCGACGGCGACGAGGTGCTGCTGCGGCTGGTGAGCACCGAACTGGTGGTCGGGGAGGCGCTGGGCGCGGTGCCCGACGGAACGCCGACGGTGCCGCTCGAGGCCGATCTGCGGGCGCGGATCAAGACGCTGCGCATGAAACAGCAGGCGCTGGAGCGGACCGTGGATCTGGATCTGCGGACCGATCAGGGCCTCGCGAAATCCCGCCTGCTGCACCAGCTGCGGCTGCTGGGAATCGGGTGGGGGCGGCTGACCGACAGTCAGGTGCGCGCCACCGGCACCTTCCGGGAGACCTGGGTGCTGCAATGGCGGCCCGAACTCGCCATCTCGATCGTGGAGGCCGCGCGCTGGGGCACCACGCTGCGCACCGCCGCCGAGGCCAAGATCCTCGACACGGTCGCGGCCCCGGACGCGACGGTCGGGCAGGTGGCGAACGCGCTGGAGGCGGCGCTGCTCGCCGATCTGGGCGGGGCCACCGACGGGCTCATCACCCGGCTGGAAAGCGTTGCGGCACTGGATCACGACGTCACGCATCTGCTGGCGGCGCTGCCCGGGCTGCTGCGCACGCTGCGCTACGGGGATGTGCGCGGCACCGACACCGCCGCCCTCGCCCGGGTCGCGGACGGGCTGCTGGTGCGGGTGTGCGCGGGGCTGCCGAGCGCGGTCACCGGCTTGGACGCCGACTCCGCCGCCGCGCTGCGCGCGCTGATGGACGGTGTGCACCAGGCACTGTCGGCGCGGAACGACGACTGGGCCACCCGGTCCTGGCTCACCGCGCTGCGCGGGGTGGCCGATCGCACGGACATTCACGGCGGTCTCATCGGCCGCGCGGTGCGCCTGCTCTGCGACGCCGAGATCATCGACGCCGCCGACTCCGCGCGCAGGCTCTCGGCCGCGCTGTCGGTGGGCCACACCGCCGCCGACAAGGCCGCCTGGATCGACGGCTTCCTGGGCGGTCGCGGGTTGCTGCTGGTGCACGACCGAAACCTGCTGTCGCTCATCGACACCTGGCTGTGCGGGCTGGACGAGGAACAGTTCGTCGCCACCCTCCCGCTGCTGCGGCGCACGTTCGGCGGGTTCGATTCCGGTGAACGCCAGGCCATCGCCCAGGCGGTGCGCCACACCGGCGCCGCCACGATGTCGCCGACCGTCACCGAATACGACACCGCCCGAGGCGAACTCGCCCTGCACGCGGCCGCCGCGATTCTCGGGCTCACCGGATGATCGGCCGCGAGTATCCGATCGGCCCGGACGGCGCGCCGGGGCGCACACCGCTGTCCACCACGAGAACCGGAGTGATGTCATGACCGAAGTGGACGAAGCACAGGCGCGGCGGTGGCGGCTGGTGCTGGGGGCGCCCGCCGAGGGCGGCGGGATGGGCGAGCTCGGGGCGGCCGCGGACCAGGCCATGGATCGGGCGCTGGGGGCGCTGTACGACGGGGGCGGGCAGGGCGGGAGCGGGCGGCGCTCGGGTGGACTGGGCGGTTCCGCGCCACAGGTCGCGCGGTGGCTGGGCGACATTCGGCGGTACTTCCCGTCGACGGTCGTGGAGGTCATGCAGCGCGACGCGGTGGATCGGCTGAACCTGACCGAACTGCTGCTCGAACCCGAACTGCTCGAGGCGGTGGAGCCGGACGTGCACCTGGTCGGCACGCTGCTGAGCCTGAACCGGGTCATGCCCGAGACCACCAAGGCCACCGCGCGCGCCGTCGTGGAGCAGGTCGTGCGCGAGATCGAGCGCCGGCTGGCCGCGCAGACCATCGCGGCCGTCGGCGGCGCGCTCAACCGCGCGGCCCGGGTGTCGCGCCCCAAATTGCGGGATATCGACTGGGACCGCACCATTCGCAAGAATCTGGTCAACTATCTGCCCGAGCACCGCACGGTGGTGCCCGAGCGGCTGGTCGGCTACGGCCGCAAGGCCCAGGCGGTCAAGCGCGATGTGGTGCTGGCCATCGACCAGTCCGGTTCGATGGCCTCCAGCGTGGTGTACGCCTCGGTGTTCGGCGCGGTGCTGGCGTCGATGCGGTCGCTGAAGACGTCGCTGGTGGTCTTCGACACCGCGGTCGTGGACCTCACCGAGCAGCTGTCCGATCCGGTGGACGTGCTGTTCGGCACCCAGCTCGGCGGCGGCACCGACATCAATCGCGCCATCGCCTATTCGCAGTCGCTGATCACCCGCCCCGCCGACAGCCTGTTCGTGCTGATCTCCGACCTGTACGAGGGCGGTGTCCGCGCGGAGATGCTGCGCCGCATCCGAACCATGAAGGAGGCGGGCGTCCAGGTCGTGGTGCTGCTGGCCCTCTCCGACGAGGGCGCACCGGCCTACGACCACGACAACGCCGCGGCCCTGTCCGCGCTGGGCGTGCCCGCGTTCGCCTGCACCCCGGACCGCTTCCCGGACCTCCTGGCGGTCGCCCTGAACCGAGGCGACATCCAGGCCTGGGCAAACCAGAACGCCGGAAAGCCCGCCTGACCCCACTCAAACAACCCCACCCCAAATCGCCACAAGGCAGAGCCCCACACCAGCCCCCACTCTCCGACCTCCCCTCGAAGATCGCGGCCCGCCCGGTTCTGGACTGAGTGGAGCGGGGGAGCCAAGCGGAGGAGCGGAGGGAGGGAAGAACCGGGCCAGGGGGGCCGCGATCCGCCCGGAGCGAAGCGGAGGGCAAATTAGGCACGGTAGGCTCGCATCCGGATCTATCTCGTGGAAACGGGGGCTCGGCATTGCGCTCTGGTGATGTGTTCGCCGGTTACGTCATCGAACGCGAGCTCGGTCGCGGCGGTATGGGCGCGGTGTACCTGGCTCAGCATCCGCGGTTGCCGCGGAAGACGGCGTTGAAACTGCTCAATCAGGAGATGTTCACCGACACCGAGATTCGCGCCCGGTTCGTCCGGGAAGCGGACCTGGTGGCACAGCTGGACCATCCGAACATCGTCACGGTCTACGACCGCGGCACCGAGGGCGAACAGCTGTGGATTTCCATGCAGTTCGTCGACGGGGTGAACGCGGCCGCCGTCAAGGCCGGGAACCTGCCGCCCATGCGCGCCGTGCAGATCATCACCGAGACGGCCAAGGCCCTGGACTACGCGCACGGGCGCGGCGTCCTGCACCGCGACGTGAAGCCCGCCAATATTCTGCTGGCCCGAGCCTCGGCCAAGTCCGGTTCCGGCGGGGAACGCGTCTACCTCACCGATTTCGGCATCGCCCGCCTGCGCGACGACACAGGCCATCTCACCCAGACCGGCACCGTGACCGCGACCCTGGCCTACGCCTCCCCCGAACAGCTCACCGGGGCGACCCTGGACGGCCGCTCCGATCAGTACGCGCTGGCCTGCACGCTGTTCCAATTGCTCACCGGCGCGGTGCCGTTCGAGGGCACCAGCCCGGCGGCGGTGATTCGCGGGCATCTGCAGCAGCCCCCGCCTCCCGCCACCCCGCTGCGCCCGGAACTACCCCGCGCCATCGACGGTGTCCTGGCCCGCGCACTGGCCAAGCGCCCGCAGGACCGCTTCCGCTCCTGCACCGAATTCGCCGCGGCCATCGAGCGCGTGCTCACAGCTCCGCGCACGCCCCCGCGCCCGCCGACCCCCGTGCGGCCGCAGCCGATCGTCAATCCGCCCGCGCCGCCGCGTCAGCCGACCCCGGTGCACCCGCAGCCGGTCGTCAAACCGGCGCCGCCGGTCACCCCGCGCCCGCAGTCGCCCGGCCCGCAGCCGGGTCCCGGCCCGCGGCCCGCGTTCCCGAACCAGCCGCCGCCCTCGACCCCGGCGTACCCCAAGCAGTCCGGATCCGGCCCGGCGTATCCGGTCCCCAATTCCGGTGCGGCGTACCCGAACCAGCAGTCGGGGCCGGCGTATCCGCAGCAGGGCGGCGGTTCGTCCCCGGCGTATCCGAGCCAGACGGCCACACCGGGCCCCGCGTACCCGAGTCAGTCCGGATCCGCGCCCGCGTACCCCAACCAGCCGCCGATCGCCACGCCCTCGTATCAGAACCCGGCCAATCAGGGTTTCGTGCATCAGGCCCCGGTGCCCGCGTACGGCCAGGCCGGCCAGCCGCCGCGCAATCCGTCGCAGCAGATGTACCGGCAACCGCAGCAGCAGAATTCGAGTCCGATCGGCTGGATCATCGGCGGCATCGTGGTGGTGCTGATCATCGTGATCGTGGCGATCGCGATCATCGCGAACAGCGGCAAGTCCAGCTCGCTCGGCCCGATCGCGCCGGAATCCGCGCTCTCGCTCGCGGCCGAGTCACTCGGCCCCGGACCCCGTGCGGGAGAACTGTTCCGGCCCTAGGCCGGACCGGCGGTCTCCGCCGAGCACGGCGGCGCGGCCCGTCCGCCCGCCACGCCGATCAGCACCGGAACGACTCCGGCCGGTCACCCGAAGGTGACCGGC
>NZ_JBEXUS010000031.1:0-80799 GCF_040614455.1 Nocardia sp. NPDC005978 | reverse complement strand
CGACGGCTGGGTTGCCGCGGTGACCGGGATCGCCGCCGCCGCAACGGAGAACGACGACTGGGGTCTCACGCCGGCCGACGTGTCCCCGGTCGACGCCGCCTACGGCGAGACCGTGAAGGGCCTGCAGCAGTTGGGCATTCAGCCCTTCCTGTACCCCACGGCCGCGCCCTACTGCCTGACCGGCACCACCCTGGGCCTGGCCCCGGCCGTCGCGGGCGCCATCCCCGGGCCCTGGCCGAAACAGGCCATCGCCGTTCCGGGACTGGATCTCTCGGCCGTCAAGACCGGCCAGACCATGTACGCGTTCGTCCCCTACGGGGTGAACGCGGACGGCGCCGACACCTCCGGCATGCAGGTGGTGTGGCTGAACCTCGACACCGGGCGCAGCGGCTTCGCGCCCATGGGCACGCTCGCGCAGGTCGTCAACGGCATGATCCCCGAACAGGTTCCGCTCGAACTGCGCCCGATGGTGGAGCAGGCGGTCGCCCAGTTCTTCGCGGGCGCGCTCCCGCGCGGCGGGGTGCGGGCGGTCCCGGTGAACACCGGCTCGGGCACGGTGCTGGCCGCCATGTTCGGCGTGGTGCGCAACGGCGAGAACTCGTGCTTCTTCTTCCCGACGGTGGGCCTGACCCCGGTGCCGTAGTCCCGGGCGGCGGACGCGCGTCGCCGAGGTTCAGTGCGCGTCGCCGAGGTTCAGTGCGCGTCGCCGAGGGCGCGGCCCTTCCAGGACAGCCGCCCGCGCGAGTGCGCGAGGTGTGAACGCGCGGACAGGCCCAGATAGGCCGCCGCCGAGATCGGATGTGCCAGCGCCGTAAGGGCATCCGCACGGGTCGGCGGCCCGCCGGTCTCGGTGGATCTGGCGAGCAGGCGGCCGGTGACGGCCGCGGCGTAGCCGAGCAGGCCCACGCGGCGGACTCGGCCCCGGCCCAGGAGCGCGGCCAGCGGCGGGCCCCAGTAGGCGAGTGCGGTGTACAGCCCGATCGCGGCGCTGCCCGCGGCCCCGCCGTAGGCCGACCACAGCCAGCGCGTGTACCCGGCGTCGAGTTCGCGTGCGCCCCGGTACATCCGGGTCCGCGCCACCTGCCCGCCCGCCACGAGTTCGGTGCGTGTTCCGGCCCGTCGCAGCACCCGCGCGAGCGCGAGATCCTCGGTGATCCGGTCGGCCACCGCGGCGTGGCCGCCGATGCCGGCGTAGGCCGCGGCGTCGAAGACCAGGAACTGCCCGCAGGCCACGGCGGTGCTCGGCCGCAGGCTCCGATTGCCCAGCGGCAGCGGCAGGGTCGCCGCCCAGGACCAGGCCAGCAGCGGCTGCACCAGGCGCTCCAGCGCCGATCCGGCCTCCTGCCGGGGCCAGGCGCACACCAGACCCGCACGCCCGCGCCGCAATTCGGTGACCGCCGCCGCCAGCGCGCCGGGGGTCAGCCGCACGTCGGCGTCCAGGAAGATCAGGATCCCGAAGTCCTGCCCGGCCAGTTCGGCCAGCCGCGCGCAGGCGGCGTTCTTGCCGGTCCAGCCGGGCGGCGGCGCGATATCGGTGCGCACCACCGTGAATCGTTCGTCGTCACCGATCGCCGCCAGCGCGGCCGCCTCGGTGCCGTCGGCGGAGGCGTCGTCCAGGATCAGCACGCCCAGATCCGAGATACCGCGCTGCGCACGCAGATCCGCGATGAGCCGCGGCAGCCGGTCCGCCTCGTCCCGGGCGGGGACGCAGACGGTGACCACCTCGTCCACGGGCGCGGGAGCGGTGCGCAACTGCCGCACGGTGATTCGATTGAGCAGCGTGGTCGCCGCCCCGAACAGGGCGAGGGCAGTCCCGGCCCGCACCGCGAACTCGCCGGTGCGGGACACGATCACACCCGGTGTTCGTGGTCGGGGCGCACCCAGCGCATCGCGCGCACGAACGCCGGCGGATCGGGGTTCCGGTTCATGTACGCCAGCACCGCGACCATGGCCGCCACCGCGAGGGTGACGCCGCCGACGATGCCCGCCCAGCCCGCGAAGGAGCGGGTGTTGGGGTCGGCGTAGCCGACTTCGGCGCGCAGCTGGTTCACCTCACCGGCGGAGAGCTTCCAGACCACCTTCGAATCGCCCTCGCGGGTGCCGTTGGTGGTGGCGACGCGCGCCGGGAAGGCCACGGTGAACTGCACGTCCGAGCCGTGCGGCGGCAGGCTCTTCAGGTCCACCCGGCCGGTCAGGGTGACCAGATCGCCGACCCGGGTGAACTGCAGGTTGAACATGCCCTGCGTCTGATCCGAGAGCGCGCCGAGCTGGGACACCTCACCGAAGGTGAGATCGTCGAAGTACACCTGCGAGCCGACGTAGCCGTCCTGGCTGTACGGGTCGACGCGGACCTTGCCGGACAGCGCGTCGGGGGCGACCAGCTGCGGTCCCTTGTCCTTGTCGTTCTGCGGGACGGCCGCGGCCACGATGCGCCCGGACACCCGGTCGTTGGACGAGACGCCCATGGACGCCTGCACGCGCAGGCAGCCGGTCAGCGCGAAGGCCAGCGTGGCCAGCAGCAGGGCGGCCGATATTCGCAGCCACCGGCGGGATCGCCGCCGGGGAGCCGAGGCTCGCGGGGCTGCCGCGAGTTCGGGTTCGAGCGTGTCGTCTGCTGTGGAGATGATCGGACTCGGCACGGCTCACATCGTGCCATGGTCCAGGGGCCGCAGTGTGATTCGACGGGCCAGCAGCCCGCGAACGAGTGGAATCCCGAGCACCGCCATACCGGCGAGTCCGTAGCCGGCGGACACCGGCAGACCCAGGAAAACGGCGTGGGCCAGCGCCGACCCCAGCCAGGTCCACCCGAACACCGCGACCGGGACGACGAGTGCGGCCCGGCTGTCCGGCGCTGTCCGATCCCACCGCTGCAGCAGCCCGGCCATCACCAGCCCGACCGCGAACCAGCCCAGGTAGTTCGTGAACGGAATCGCCCCGAGTCCGGGCAGCCCCGGGAAATCCGAGCACCACGTCCACTGCCCGTCGGCCACCATCTGCGGATCCAGGAACAGGTCCCAGCCCACCGCACCGAGCGCGGTCAGCGGAATCCGCACCCGGCCCGCCGGATTCAGCAGCCCCGCCACGACCCACACCGGATACACCCCGCCGGTCCAGGCCAGCGGCACCACCAGCGGCACCCCCGCGACCTCGGGTCCGAGCCGCCCGCTCGCGTACTCGTAGCACCCGAACGGGATCCCCGTCGCGATCCCCGCGATCTCCGCGAGCAGCCCGGCCCCGGACACGATGACCAGCAGTCCCGCCGCCCACCGCACCCCGCGCGTCAACCCCGCGTGCACCAGCGCCGTCCCCGCCGACAACAGCACGACCGCGACCGTGACCCGGTCCCGGGCGATCCCGTGCACCAGCGGGTACGAGATCTGCACGAGGACCAGCAGGACCGCGGGCGTGATCGCCACCCACGTCGCCCGGTCCACCGCGAGCACCCCCGCCGACTCAGCTCTTCGGCTCAGCACGCGGTGCTCCGGCCCGGATGGCCGAATCGGGCACGGTCTCGGCGGCGCGGTGTGTACACGGCGCCCGCTTCGTGGGTACCGGGCGGGTGCGCGGTGAGTCGGTGTGGAGCGCAGATCAGGTCCGCGGTCGGGCCGATGCCACCGTCGAGCCGCCGATTCACGGGGTCGTGCTCGCCGCGCTCCGGATGCGCCGGGTACGAGGTCGCCCGGAAATCCGGTAGGTCGGCGTCGGTCATCGGCGGGGCAGCCGGAAACGCGGGCGGCGCAGGTCGCGGTGGACCAGGGCCGCGGCGCTGCGGCCGCTGGCGCCGGAGACGCCGCCGCCGGGGTGCGTGGAGGCGCCGGTCAGGTAGAGGCCGGGGGCGCCGGGGACGCGGTGGCCGGAGAGCTCGGGCAGGGGACGCCACAGGAACATCTGGTCCAGGGACATCTCCACGTGCATCACGTTGCCGCCGAGCAGGCCCATCTCGCGTTCGAGGTCGACCGGGGTCTGCACGTGGCGCTGGAGCACGGAATCGGCGAAACCCGTTGCGTAGGAGTCTACTTCGGCGATGATGCGGTCGCCCTCGCGGTCGGCGTGATCGCTCCAGGAACTGCCGTCGGCCAGCGCGTACGGGTGCCACTGCGCCCACAGCGACAGTTGATGCTCGCCCGCGGGCGCGATGCTCGGATCGAGGGCGCTGAAACTCATGGCGAGCACCGCCGGGCGCGGGGGCAGCTCCCCGGCCAGGGCCGCCCCGTGCGCGGTGCGCAGCTGCGCGCGGTCGGTGACGAGCAGCTGCAGCCCGTGCGCGGATTCGGCCGGCTCGGCCCCCGCGTACCGGGGCAGCGCCGAGGCGGCGGCCCGGACCACCATGCCGATGCCGGGCCCGACGCGGATGCGCCGCCGCCAGTTCGTCAGCGTCTCGGCGTCGAAACCGCCCTGCTCCAGCAGGTTCAGCGTGGTGAGGATGTGGCTGCCCGCGATCACGGTGTCCGCGTGCACTTCTCGCCCGCTCGCGGTGCGCACCAGCCAGCCGCTGCCCACTCGGGTCAGCGCGACGGCGGCGTCGCCGGGGGAGACCACCCCGCCGTCGGCGCGCAGCCGCGCCACCAGCGCCGCGCTGAGCGCGCCGCTGCCGCCGACCGCGCGCCCGGGCGGCAGGGTGTGCATGAGCGCGGCGAACCCGACCATGGGCGCGGACCCGGGCTCGGACATGGGCGGTCCGGACTGGGCGCCCCACCAGGCGAGCGCCGCCCGGAGCCGCTCGTCGTCGAAAAGGCTGTCCAGCAGGGCGTCTCCGCTCTGCAGGAACTCGCGGGAGAGCGCGCTGCCGCCGCCCCGGGCGTCAAGCCCCCAGAACGAGCGCAACAGCCGCCCGGGCGTGGGCGCGCCGCCGAACGAGCGCATGACGCGCGCGGTGCGCGGCCCCCACACCCGCACGAATTCCCGGTACGCCGCCGCGTCGCGCGCACCGCAGGCGGCCGCGATGGACGCGCAGGTGGCTTCGACATTGCGGTGGAACACCAGTGGCGGGGCGTCCGAACCGGGCGGCGCCGGCGCGAAAGCCCAAGGGTCGCAGTCGATGTACCGCAGCCCGAACCGTTCGAGTTCGAGCTCCTCGATGATCCCGGTGTGCCGGATCATGATGTGCGCGGACGACCCGCGATCGACCAGGTGCCCGGGGAACCGCTCGACCGTGGACACCGCGCCGCCCAGCACCGTGTCGCGTTCGAGCACCTCCACCGCGTGCCCGTCGCGCGCCAGGTAGCAGGCCGCGACCAGCGCGTTGTGGCCCGAGCCGATGATCACCACGCTCACAGCGGCAGCTGCCGCCCGAGCACGGCGAACTGCCGGGTGTCCCCGGCGAAGATGAAGCGCCGCACCACATCGCCGAAACCCTGCCGCCGATACAGCTTCCAGGCCCGGTTGGCCTCGTGATCCACCTCCGGGGTGGACAGCAGCACGCTGCGTTCGGGCCGGTTCTGCAGCAGCCGGGTGAGCAGGATCTCCCCGATCCCGCGCCCCTGCGCGGCCGGGTGCACGTGCAGCTCGGTGAGTTCGAAGTAGTCCGCGAGCAGTTCCCGCGCCGCGTGTTCGGGCCAGCCCGTGCGGCGCATACCGCTGTACACCTGCTGGTGCCACCACTGGTGCGGCGCACCGTGATACCCGTACGCGATGGCCACGATGGGCGCGGTGCGCAGGTCGAGCCGCCCGTCGTCGTCGGGCAGCACCGCGGCCACGGACTGCCAGCCGGGCCGGGTGGTGTGCTCGGTCCACATCGGCGCGCGCTGATGCTCGGTGCCGCGCGGATAGTCCATCGCCGCGACGTACACCGCGAGGGCGTCGTGCAGCCGGGCGCGCAGGGTCGCCGCCGACAGATCGACGACGACGGGTGCGGGCGTGGTGTTGGGGGTGACGGCGGTCATCGGGCAGGCGCGGCTCTCGTTGGCGACGGTGGGATTCGGCGAGGGACGGTGACTTCGCGGGGGTGACGGTGGGTTTCGGCGAGGCGGGCAGTGCCTCGGCGGGGGCGGGGGCGGGTTTCGGCGAGGCGGAGCGACTCGGCGAGGGGAAGGCTCGGGGTTCGGCGGGGCGGGCGGTGACACGGACGGGTTCGACGATAGTGCCGATCGCGCGGCGTCCGCGATTCCATACCCTCTCGCGGGGTCGATTTCCGGAACTTGTCGGTGGGTGTCTCTATATTCAGTCACAATTGAAACCTTCGAATACCTGTTCGATCTTCGTGGTGGCTCATCTGCTTCGGAAGAGGTACCCGGCGAGGCGGGGTATTGCGAGTGGGGAGGTGCCCGATGTCCGGTACAACTGAACGCCCGCGTCATCCCGGCCGTGCCGGTGAGCTGCTCCGGCGGGCCGACGGCCTGCTCATGGAGGCCGCGGGTGAACACGATCCGACCGAACGGTTTCGCACCGCCTACCTGGCCGCACTGCGCGGCGCGGGCGCGGTGCTCGCGCTGACGGGCGCCGATCGCGCGCCGCGGGCCCGTTCCCGCAACGCGTGGGTGCTCATGCAGAAGGCCGCGCCCGAGTTCGTCATGTGGGCCGACTACTTCACGGGTCAGTCCGAGACGCGCGCGGCGCTCGAGGCCGGTCTGCCGCGTGAGGTGGACGATTCGCGGGCCGATGAGTTCGCTTCGCGGGTAGGCGCATTCCTGCACGACGTGGAAGATCTGCTAGCTTCTACGTCTCGTTTGCGTCCCAGTACGGGATGGGTTGCGGGAATGCTGGCCTGAGTTCCGGCGAGTAGGTGGTAGCTCGCTGATCGAACTCGTATTATTGGGGCAGACAGCCGCCAACGCCGGCTATCTGTCGCTTACCCGGAGGCGACCGCCACCACCTAGTGCCGGGGGAGGTACCGTGCCACTCTCCGAGCACGAGCAGCGCATGCTCGAACAAATCGAGAGCGCGCTCTATGCTGAGGACCCCAAGTTCGCCTCGACGGTTCGGGGTGGACGCCTACGTTCCGCTACCGGCCGACGCAGACTCCAATCGGCGGCTTTGTTCGTCCTCGGTCTGTTCTTACTCGTGGCAGGCATAGCCGCGCCCGTGAAGCTGGGCGACTTCCCGATCATCAGCTTGATCGGCTTCATTGTGATGTTCGGCGCGGGAGTGCTGTTGCTGACAGGTGGCCCTGGGATGAACTCCCAGGGTGCGCGCGGCGACGAGCAGCACCCCGCGGCCGGGCCCGGTCCCGGCGGCGGCCGCGGCCGGCCGCGCAAGCAGGGCGGATTCTCGTCACGAATGGAGGACCGGTTCCGTCGCCGGTTCGAACAGGACAACTGAGCGATCCGCTCCGTTGTCATCGGAGCGGATCGATTCGCTGTAACTGAAGCAAGTGCGACACGCCGTGGCGCCACACCGATTTGAGGTGTGGCGTCACGGCGTTTCTCGTGAGTTGTGCATGGCGTGTCGGACTGCCGCCGAGATTCCCCACCTCCCCCCACCGGATGTCCCCACCGCGCCCCACCCACGTCGGAAATGGGCGCTATCTGCGGGTTTGCTGGCTGTTGTCGGGTCGCGGCCGAGGCGTGCCGCGCGTGTCGGGGGAACAGGGGCGAAAGTTCCCCACCCGCGTGATAGCTGGTGTGACCTGCGAAGTTCGCCAAGCGGGGACCGAGATCACCGCCGCTTTCGATTGAAAGTGGGGGAAAGTGGGGTAATGTGGAGCGCGCACTACAGGAGGCCAACAGTCGAGAGGTGATCCGGTAGGAGGTGGCGGGATTTGTTTCTCGGTACCTATACCCCTCGACTGGACGATAAAGGGCGACTCACGTTGCCTGCGAAGTTCCGTGACGAGCTGGCGGGAGGGTTGATGGTCACGAAGGGACAGGACCACAGCCTTGCCGTATATCCGAAGGACGAGTTCACCGCGCTTGCGCGGCGAGCCGCGGCCGCGTCGCGGAGCAATCCGCAGGCCCGGGCGTTCGTCCGAAACCTGGCAGCCTCCACCGATGAACAGCGCCCGGACGCTCAGGGCCGGATCGTTCTGTCGGCCGAGCACCGCCGCTACGCCAGTCTGACCAAGGATTGCGTGGTGATCGGCTCGGTCGACTTTCTCGAAATTTGGGACAAGGCGGCGTGGGAGTCCTACCTCGCCGAACACGAGGAGGATTACTCGCAGGCTGGAGACGAGTCGCTGGGCGGGATCTTCTAGCCCACAGCGAGGCGAGTGCCCTGCGGCCTCTGCCCGACGCGGACCCTGACGTACTTCCCCAACGCCAGGTGCCGGGTTCGGTCAGAGACCACGGGGCATTGGTCACCGACACTGGAGCTTTCGGTGCCAACCGAGCCGCATCTCAGTGCGACTGAATGATTCACAACTGGGTAGTTCAGTGCAGTCCGAATCGCGAGCGACCCATACGTGGCCGTGCGACGAATGTGAGGCAGGATCCGGGAGGTCGAAGGTGCACCGAGACAGTGACGGTCCCCGCCATGTTCCGGTCCTCCTCGATCGCGCCGACGAAATCCTCGGTCCCGCATTGGAATCGGGCGGTCCCGGCGCGGTGTACGTCGACTGCACGCTCGGCCTCGGCGGCCACGCCGAACACTTCCTGCGCACCTACCCGGACATCCGGCTGGTCGGTCTCGATCGCGATACCAACGCCCTGAAGCTGGCGGGCGAGCGGCTCAGCCCGTTCCAGGACCGAATCACCCTGGTGCACACCAGATACGACGGCATCGCCGACGCACTCGACGAGGCGGGCCTGTCCCCGCGCGGGTCGGTGCACGCGATCCTCATGGACCTGGGCGTGTCCTCCATGCAGCTGGACGAGGCGGACCGCGGTTTCGCCTACTCCATCGACGCGCCCCTGGACATGCGGATGGACCCGACCACCGGGCCCACCGCCGCCGATGTGCTCAACACCTACTCCCACGGTGATCTGGCGCGGGTCCTGAAGGTGTACGGCGAGGAGCGATTCGCCGGCAAGATCGCCTCCGAGGTCCTGCGCCGCCGCCAGCGCACCCCCTTCACCACCAGCGCCGCGCTGGTCGAACTGCTCTACGACACCATCCCCGCCGCCACCCGCCGCACCGGCGGTCACCCTGCCAAGCGCACCTTCCAGGCGCTGCGGGTGGAGGTCAATCGCGAACTCGAATCCCTCGAACTGGCCGTGCCCGCGGCGCTGGACGCGCTGGCGCCGGGCGGCCGGATCGTCATCATGAGCTACCAGTCGCTCGAGGACCGGGTGGTGAAGGCGGCGCTGACCAAGCGGTCGGTCTCGCGTACGCCCCTGGACCTGCCCTATGAACTGCCAGGTATGGGACCGGAATTCAAGATTCTGACCCGGGGCGCGGAGAAGGCCACCGAGCAGGAGATCGAGCAGAACCCGCGTGCCACCCCGGTGCGCATGCGGGCCGCGGAACGAATCGCAGGGGAGGCAGGGCAATGAGGCGGGAGCGGAGCGTCACCACGCGGGGGCAGATTCGAATGCGGCGGCGAACCGGGCATTACTGGAGGTGGCACGCCGGCCCGGCGTGGAACGGGGCCGGGCTATGACGATCAGGACGCAGTCCGCGGGCCGGGGGGCCCGGCGGGCGCAGGCGGCGGAGCAGGTGAAATCGGGTGCGGCACAGCGCGCCTACGCGCGCCGGCGCAGTCGCGCCCGGGCCGAGCTGCCGCAGCTGCTGCGCCGGACCGGCGGGCCCGCCCCGCGCGGCCGGATGTCCTTCGTGGCCAGCATCATCGCGCTGCTGGGCTGCGGTCTGGCTCTGACGCTGCTGCTCACCACCCGCGCCACCGAGGGCAGCTATCAGCTCGGCGACGCGCGCCGGGTGAACGAGCAGCTCTCCGACGAGCGGGCGGCGCTGCAGCGCGAGGTCGAGGCCGCCGATTCCGCACCCGAGCTGGCGGCGCGCGCCGCGCAGCTGGGCATGATCCCGGCCAAGGATCCCGCGCGCCTGCTGATCGGCCCGAACGGCGAGGTGACGGTGGTCGGCGATCCGGTTCCCGCACAGGGCAATCCGGCCGCCCCGCTGAACACGACGCCGCCCGTGGCCGCGGCCCAGCCGCCGCGTTCGGTGTCGGCTCCCGGCGCCGGTGAGCGCCTGGTGCCGGTGACCACCACCGCCAAACCACCGACGACAGCGCCCGCTCCGGCGCAGGCCCCGCAGCTTCCGGGCGCTCAGGTCCCGTCGCTGCAGGCCGCGCCGAACGGCGCGCCTCGATGAGCCCTTCCCGCGCCGGTCGTGACGGCCGGAGCCGCTCGGATTCCCCGCGTGCGCGGTCGGCCGCCGCCCGAAACCGAACCGGCTCCGGCCGTGCCGGTTCCGGACCGGGCCGTCGTCCGCGCCCGCGCAACCCCTCGGTCATGGACACCTCCACCCGGTTCCGCTTCGGCGTCGGCAGGCTGGTCATGCTCATCGCGCTGCTGGTCTCGGCCATCCAATTGCTCTGGGTGCAGAGCTTTTCCGCGCCCGAGCTCTCGGCCGAGGCCGCCAGCCAGCGCACGGTGAAACTGCCCGATCCGGCGACCCGCGGTCCCATCACCGATCGCTACGGGCATTCGCTGGCCTTCACGATCGCGGCCAAGGCGCTCACCTTCCAGCCGGTGCGGGTGCGCAAGGACCTGGCCGACGCGCACGCCAAGGATTCGACCAAGCCCGATCCGGACGACCGGATGAAGGCGATCGCGAAGTACATCCACGAGAAGCTCGGCATCGCCGCCCCGGAGAAGGACATGCTGGCGCTGCTGCAGAGCGACGAGCCCTGGACCTACCTGGTGCGCAACGTCGATCCGCGCATCGCCGCCGACATCAGCCTGAAGTTCCCCGAGGTCGGCACCGAGCGGCAGGACATGCGCGAGTACCCGGGTGGGTCGCTGGCCGCCAACGTGATCGGCGCGACCGGCTGGGACGGGCACGGGCAGATCGGCCTCGAGTCCGCGATGGACGCCATCCTGGCCGGGTCGGACGGTTCGATGACCTACGACCGCGGCTCGGACGGCGCGGTCATCCCGGGTTCGTGGCGTGATCAGCAGCCCGCGGTGAACGGCTACGGCGTGGAACTGACCCTGGATCAGGATCTGCAGTACTACGTGCAGCAGCAGGTGCAGCAGGCCAAGGAGAACTCCGGCGCGCAGGCGGCCTCGGCAGTGGTGCTGGACGCGCACACCGGTCAGGTGCTGGCCATGGCGAACGACAACACCTTCAATCCCGCACTGGGGTCCAAGTATTGGTCCACCTCGGACCTGGGCAACCCGACCGTGCAGGAGGTGTACGAGCCCGGCTCGGTCAACAAGATCGTGACCGCGGCCGCCGCCATCGAATACGGCCTGACCACCCCCGACGAGGTGCACCAGGTGCCCGGCAGCATCTTCACCGGCGGCGTTACCGTGCACGACGCGTGGGATCACGGCGTCGCGCCCTACACGACCACCGGCATCTTCGGTAAGTCCTCGAACGTGGGCACGCTGATGCTGGCCCAGCGCGTCGGCGAGGACCGCTATTTCGATCTGCTCAAGAAGTTCGGCCTGGGCCAGCGCACGGGGGTCGGCCTGCCCGGCGAGAGCGCGGGCGTGGTGCCCGCGCGCGATCAGTGGTCCGGCTCGACCTTCGCGAACCTGCCCATCGGACAGGGTCTTTCGATGACGACGCTGCAGATGGCGGCCATGTACCAGGCCATCGCCAACGACGGGGTGCGGATTCCGCCGCGCATCGTCAAGGCGCGTATCGCCCCGAACGGCGAGCGCATCGAAGAGGAGCAGCCCGAGAGCGTCAAGGTGGTGAGCCCGGAGACCGCCGCGACGCTGCGCCGCATGTTCCAGTCGGTGGTGCAGCGCGATCCGCGCGGGGTGCAGACCGGTACCGGCGGCCCGGCGGCCATCGAGGGCTATCAGGTGGCGGGCAAGACCGGCACCGCGCAGCAGATCGATCAGAAGTGCCGCTGCTATTCCACGGACCGCTACTGGATCACCTTCGCGGGGATGGCTCCGGCCGACAATCCGCGCTACGTGATCGGCATGATGCTGGACGCGCCGGTGCGCAGCTCCGACGGCAGCGGCGGCGGTTCGGTCGCGCCGCTGTTCCACAGCATCGCCTCGTGGGCGTTGCAGCGCGATCGCGTCCCCCCGTCGCCACCGGTCGAACCGCTGGTTCTGCAGGCGAGTTAGCGCGGAAATCGATGGGCGGCACGTTCGGCACGGTCGGTGTGCGCGGCGGTGGGTGACCGAACTCCGCCGTGCCGATCGCCCGGTGATCCAACACAGGTAACCTGACACGTCGATCCGGATGAATGCGGAGGCTCGCAGTCGAGTCTCGATGCCGGATTTCTAACCAATGACCAGAGTCCCGGAGAGGAGCTTCGTGCCCGCGCAATCGGATCCGCGTCGCGGAGATTCGATGGAGCCGCGCAGCGGAAGTTCGATTCCGCCGCAGGTGCTTCGGCCCAGCACGCCCCCCGTCACCTCCTTACGGGCGGTGGCGGAACTGACGGGCGCGCGCCCGGCGGGTGCGGCCGAGGTGCCGGCGCAGGTGGGGGTCACCGGTATCGAGCAGCGGTCGAACGCGGTGCTGCCGGGTGATCTGTTCGCCGGTCTGGCCGGTGCGCACGCGCACGGCGCGCGTTTCGCCCGGGCGGCGGTGGAACAGGGCGCGGTCGCGATCCTCACCGATCCGGCCGGAGCCGAGCTCATCGGCGAGATCGACGTGCCGGTGCTGGTGCACGACGCGCCGCGGTCGATTCTCGGCGAGTTGTCCTCGGCCCTGTACGGGGACCCGTCCCGCACCCTGCGCATCGTCGGTATCACCGGCACCTCCGGTAAGACGACCACGTCGTACCTGGTGGAGGCGGGCCTGGCGGCCGCCGGTCTGCGTACCGCGCTCATCGGCACGATCGAGACCCGCATCGGCGGGGATCGGGTGCCCTCGGCGCTGACCACCCCCGAGGCCCCGCAGCTGCACGCGATGTTCGCGGTCATGGTCGAGCGCGGGGTACAGGCGGTGGTCATGGAGGTCTCGAGCCACGCGCTGGCGCTGGGCCGGGTGGACGGGGTGGAGTTCGCGGTCGGCGCGTTCACCAACCTGTCCCAGGATCACCTGGATTTCCACGCCGGCTTCGAGGATTACTTCGCCGCCAAGCGCCGGCTGTTCGTGCTGGACGGATCGGCGGTGGTGCCCGCGGCTCGATCGGTGGTCTGCGTCGATGACGAGTGGGGCGTGCGGCTGGCCGGCGACATCGCCGTGGCCGCCGCCGCGACCGGTGATCGGGAGCTGATCACCGTGGCCACCCGGCCCGGCGTGCCCGCCGACTGGGTCGCGAGCGCGGCCCGGCCCGGCGCGGCCGGGACCCAGGAGTTCGCCGCGTCCGGTCCGGGCGCGAACATGGATGTGCGCCTGCGGCTTCCGGGCGCGTACAACATCGCCAACGGCCTGCTCGCGCTGGCCGTGTGCACCGCGGCGGGCGCCGATCCGGCGACCGCGGCGCGTGCGCTGGGTGAGGTGGATGTGCCCGGGCGCATGCAGCGGGTGGATCGCGGTCAGGGGTTCCTGGCCGTGGTCGACTACGCGCACAAGCCCGCGGCCATCGAATCGGTGGTGGCGACGCTGCGCGCGTTGCTCGCCGAGCAGGGCGGTGGACGGCTCGCGGTGGTGGTCGGCGCGGGCGGTGATCGCGATGCCGGCAAGCGCCCCCTCATGGGCGCGGCCGGGGCGCGCGGCGCCGATCTGCTCATCATCACCGACGACAATCCCCGCGGTGAGGATCCGGCGGTCATTCGCGCCGCGGTCCGTGACGGAGCCGAGGCGGTTCCGGCGGCAGAACGCGGGCAGGTCCGGGAAGTCGGGGACCGGGCCGACGCGATCACCGCCGTCGTCGACTGGGCGAGTGCGGGCGATGTGGTGCTGATCGCGGGCAAGGGACATGAGACAGGGCAGGAGATTTCGGGAGTGAAGTATCCGTTCGACGACCGTGAGGTGCTCGCGGTGGCCTTGTCGCGAAAGACGAGGGATCTGACGCATTCATGATCGAGATGACTTTGCGGGAGATCGCGGACATCGTGGGCGGCACGCTGCACGATGTTCCCGACCCCGAAGCGAAGGTCACCGGAGCGGTCGAATTCGATTCGCGCGCAATTGGTTCCGGTGACCTGTTTCTGGCGCTGCCGGGTGAGCGCGCCGATGGCCACGATTTCGCGGCCAAGGCGGTGGCCCAGGGCGCGGTAGCGGTACTGGCGGCCCGGCCGGTGGGCGCGCCCGCGGTGGTGGTCGCGCCGCGACCGCACGCGAGCCGCGCGATCGCGCTGGCGCACGACGCCGACGGCTCGGGCGCCGCGGTGCTCGAGGCACTGGGCAAGCTGGCCCGCGCGAGCGTGGACCGTCTGGTGGCGGCCGGCGGCCTGACCGTGGTCGGGGTGACCGGTTCCTCCGGCAAGACCTCCACCAAGGATCTGCTGGCGGCCGTGCTGGCCCCGCTGGGCGCCGTGGTGGCCCCGCCCGGGTCGTTCAACAACGAACTCGGGCACCCCTGGACGGCCCTGCGCGCCGACGCGAGCACCCGCTTCCTGGTGCTCGAGCTGTCCGCGCGCGGCCCCGGGCACATCAGGCACCTGACCGAGATCGCCCCGCCCAACGCCGGCGTGGTGCTGAACATCGGCACCGCGCACCTGGGCGAGTTCGGCAGCCAGGAGGTGATCGCGCAGACCAAAGGCGAACTGGTGGAAGCGCTTCCGTCCTCCGGTCTGGCCGTGCTCAATCTCGATGACCACCTCGTCGCCAAGATGGCCGCCCGGACCGCTGCGCGCGTAGTCACCGTCGGCCTGAACTCGAACGCCGACATCCGCGCCACCGACGTGCACATGGACGATCGGGCCCGGGCGCGCTTCACCCTGCACGCCGGGGGCGGATCGATTCCGGTCGAGCTCGCGGTGCACGGGGAACACCAGGTCGGCAACGCGCTCTCCGCGGCCGCCGTGGCCCTGGATCAGGGCGCGGATCTGGCGACCGTGGCCGCCGCGCTCGCCGGTGCGAACGCCGCCTCGGTGCGGCGCATGGACGTGCGCACCCGCGCCGACGGCGTCACCGTCATCAACGACTCCTACAACGCCAATCCCGACTCGGTGCGGGCCGCGCTCAAGGCGCTGGTCACCATGTCCCGTGCGGGCGGCGCCGACGGGCAGGGCCGCGAGATCGGCCGCCGCCGCAGCTGGGCCGTGCTCGGCGAAATGGGTGAGCTGGGCGATGATTCGGTCATCGAACACGATCGCATCGGCCGCCTGGTGGTGCGCCTGGACGTGGACCGGCTCATCGTGGTCGGCACCGGCCGCCCCTCGCACGGCATGCATCAGGGCGCGGTCATGGAAGGGTCGTGGGGCGAGGAGTCGGTGCTGGTGCCCGACCTCGACGCCGCGATCGCACTGTTGGACGATGAGCTCGAGGCAGGCGATGTGGTGCTGGTGAAGGCGTCCAAGTCCGTGGGGCTCTGGACGGTGGCCGAACACCTGCTGGCCGCTCCCGCCGGTCGGGAGGCCGTGCAGTGACCCAGATTCTGTTGTCGGCGGCCATCGCCCTCGGCGTCTCCATCCTGCTGACCCCGGTCGTCATCCGCTATTTCGCGAAACAGGGCTTCGGCCAGGAGATCCGGGTCGACGGCCCGGAGAGCCACAAGGCCAAGCGCGGCACCCCCACCATGGGCGGCGTGGCCATCATCGTCGGCATGTGGGCCGGTTACCTGGGCTCGCACCTGATTTCGATGAGCTACGGCGAACCCGGCCCCTCGGCCTCGGGTCTGCTGGTGATGGGCCTGGCCACGGCGCTCGGCCTGGTCGGCTTCCTGGACGATCTGATCAAGCTGCGCAAGCAGCGCAACCTCGGGCTCACCGCGGCCGGCAAGTACATCGGCCAGCTGACCTCGGCGGTCGTGTTCGGCGTGCTGGCGCTGCAGTTCAAGGGCGCCAACGGTTTGACCCCGGCCAGCAGGCACCTGTCCTACACCCGCGACATCACCACGGTGTCGATGAGCGTGGTCGTGTTCCTGTTCTTCGTGGCCCTGGTCGTGGTCGCCTGGTCCAACGCGGTCAACCTGACCGACGGCCTGGACGGGCTGGCGGCGGGTTCGATGTCGCTGGTGCTGGGCGCGTACATGATCATCACCTTCTGGCAGTGGCGCAACGCGTGCTCCACCCATCCGGAGGCGGGCTGCTACAACGTGCGCGATCCGCTGGATCTGGCGCTGGTCTGCGCCGCGGGCGGCGCGGCCTGTATCGGCTTCCTGTGGTGGAACGCCGCGCCCGCCAAGATCTTCATGGGCGACACCGGTTCCCTCGCGCTGGGCGGTCTGCTGGCGGGCCTGTCCGTCACCACCCGCACCGAGCTGCTGATGATCGTGATCGGCGCGCTGTTCGTGGCCGAGGCGGCCTCGGTCATCCTGCAGGTGGCGGTGTTCCGCACCACGCGTAACCGACTGTTCAAGATGGCTCCGTTCCATCACCACTTCGAGTTGAGCGGCTGGGCCGAAACGACGGTGATCATACGGTTCTGGTTGTTGGCCGGCATCGCGTCGGCCGTCGGCCTTGGCCTGTTCTACAGCGATTACCTTTCTGCGGTCGGGTGAACTGATGGTTGAGCATTCACAGCATTCCCAGCACAATCCCCGGGTCCTGCGTTCGCCCGGGCCCATGCTCGAATTTCTGCGCGGCCGTGACGTTCTCGTCGCCGGGTGGGGGGTGTCCGGGCGCTCGCTGGTCGAGCCGCTGCAGGACATCGGCGCCCGCCCGGTGGTGACCGACGGCGGCGGCAAGGCGCTCGCCGAGGCGGCCGAACTCGGCCTGGAGACCGCGACGCCCGCGGATCTGCTCGAACCCGATGCGCTGCAACGCTTCGCGCTGGTGATCACCAGCCCGGGCTGGCGGCCCGATTCCCCGGTGCTGGTTTCCGCTGTCACCGAGGGCATTCCGGTCTGGGGCGACGTCGAGTTCGCGTGGTGGGTCGATCAGGCCCGCATCTACGGCCCGGTGCGCAAATGGCTGGTGATCACCGGCACCAACGGCAAGACCACCACCACCCAGATGACGCACTCGATCCTGCGCTCGGCGGGCATTCCCAGTGTGGCGTGCGGCAATATCGGCCTGCCCATCCTGGACGCGCTGCGGCGCAGCCCGGGTCCGCAGGTGCTCGCGGTGGAACTGTCCTCGTTCCAACTGCATTGGGCGCCCTCGGTCCGGCCCGAGGCCGGCGTGGTGCTCAATGTGGCCGAGGATCACCTGGATTGGCACGGCGGCCTGGACGCGTACGCCGCGGCCAAGGCGCGCGCGCTGACCGGGCGCGTGGGCGTGGTCGGCCTCGACGATCAGGTCGCCGCGGCGCTGGCCCGAAAGTCCAAGGCGCGCCGCACCGTCGGCTTCCGCATCGGCGTTCCGGCCGACGGCGAGCTCGGCGTGGTGGACGGCAAGCTGCTCGATCGCGCCTTCACCAAGGCCGCGATCCTGGCCGAGACCGCGGACATCAGCCCGCAGGGCCCCGCCGGCATCGCCGACGCGCTCGCCGCGGCCGCGCTCACCCGAAGCATCGACGTGGCCCCGCAGTTCGTGAAGGAGGGCCTGCAGGAGCACAAGGTGGGCCCGCACCGCGCGGCCTTCGTGCGCGAGTTGTGCGGTGTGGAATTCGTGGACGATTCCAAGGCCACCAATCCGCACGCCGCGCGCTCCTCGATCCTGGCGCACCAGTCGGTGATCTGGGTCGCCGGCGGTCAGCTCAAGGGCGCGGGCGTGGAGGATCTGGTGGAAGAGGTGCGCGAGCACCTCGTGGCCGCCGTGGTTTTCGGCGTCGACGCGCCCGTGATCGCGGCCGCGCTGGCGCGACACGCGCCGGATGTCCCGGTTGTGGAGCTGAATTCGGGGGACGATGCAGGAATGGGTGACGCCTTCACCGAAATCGAGCCCGAAGCGGTGATGGCTCGTGCGGTCCGGGTGGCCGCCGGTTACGCCACCCGCGGCGACGTCGTGCTGCTGGCTCCGGCCGCGGCTTCACTGGATATGTTCGCCGACTACACCCATCGCGGACGGAGTTTCGCCGCCGCGGTGCAGGCCCTGGACGAGAAGGACATCGGGAGAACGGAATGACGGCGTCGCGGCGGACGGGTGACAAGCCGCTGCCGCGTGCCGACAAGCCGGCCCCGGCCCGGCGAACCAGGACCGCCTGGTTCGCCGCCTGGCTGGCCCGCCCGCTCGCCTCGTTCCACCTGGTGGTCACGATCGCCCTGCTGCTGACCGTGCTCGGTCTGGTCATGGTGCTCTCGGCCTCCAGCGTGGAGTCCTATGCCGTTGGCAAATCGGCGTATTCGCTGTTCATCCAGCAGGCGGTGCTGGCGGCGTTCGGCGCGGTGCTGTTCTACATCGCGCTGCGAATTCCCATGCGGCTCATGCGTCAGCTGTCGTTCCCGGTGTTCGCGCTCTCGGTGGTGCTGCTGGTGCTGGTGCTGATTCCGGGCATCGGCACCGAGGTGCAGGGTTCGCGGCGCTGGTTCGACCTCGGCGTGGTCTCGGTGCAGCCCTCGGAGATCGCCAAGGTGACGCTGGTGGTGTGGGGTTCGCATCTGCTGGCCTCGCGCCAGACCGAAAAGGCCGGGTACAAGGACATTCTCATGCCCCTGGTGCCGGCCGGTCTGCTGGTGTGCTTCCTGGTGGTGCTCGAACCCAACCTGTCCACCACGATCGCGCTGGGCATCGTGCTGTCCTCGCTGCTGTGGTTCGGCGGGCTGCCGCTGCGCATGTTCGTCACCATCGCGGTCTCGGGCGCGGTGGCCGCGGGCATCCTGGCGCTGTCGGCGGGCTACCGCTCGGATCGCATGCGCGCGTTCTTCAATCCCGGCGACGACCCGCAGGGCATCGGCTATCAGGCCCGCCAGGCGCTGTATTCGCTGGCGGACGGCGGGATCTGGGGTCGCGGGCTGGGGCAGTCGCGCGCCAAGTGGAGCTATCTGCCCAACGCGCACAACGACTTCATCTTCGCGATCATCGGCGAGGAGCTCGGCTTCCTCGGATGTGCGCTGGTGCTCGGGCTTTTCGCGCTCTTCGTCTACACCGGCCTGCGCATCGCGACGCGCTCGATGGATCCGTTCCTGCGCCTGCTGGCGGCCTCGGCGACCACCTGGATCACCGGGCAGGCGCTGATCAACGTCGGCTACGTGGTCGGCCTGCTGCCGGTGACCGGTCTGCAGCTGCCGCTGGTGTCCGCGGGCGGCTCCTCGCTCGCCATCACGCTGTTCATGTTCGGCATCATCGCCAACGCCGCCCGGCACGAGCCCGAGGCGGTGGCGGCGCTGCACGCCGGGCAGGACGGCCGGGTCAGCCGGATGCTGCGGCTGCCGATCCCCGAAATGTATTCCCCCGCACGGGCGCAGGCCGCACGGGCGCGGGCCAAGGCCAAGGCCGGCAAACCCAAGCCCAAACCCAAGTCCGGCGCGAAGCCCAAGGGCGGCATGAAGGCCGCGCCCGCGCGCCGCGCCCTGCCGCCCAGCGGCCGGGGCCGGGCCGCGGACCCCAGAGCCAATCGCGCGGTGGACTCGGATTCGGCCCGCCGCAGCAGCCGCTCCACCGAATCGTGGCGCAGCACCCGGGCCTGGGAGCCCAGCTATCCCATGAAACACGCGAGAGAACGGGGAGATTCGAGGTGAGTGCGCAGCACGCGCTCTCGGCGGGTGCGGCCGCGGACGGCACCACGCGGCCGATGATCCGGGCCGGCGGTGGCACAATCGTCGCGGGAGCGCGGATCGTGGTGGAGGTGGCAGGTCGTGGCTGAGGTAGCGGGTAGCGGACAGGGTGTGGACGCCGGACAGGGCGCGGGCACAGCGGGTATGACACGGGCGAGTGACCTACCCGAGCTGCTGCAGCGGGTGCACATGATCGGGATCGGCGGTGCGGGCATGTCCGGCATCGCCCGGATCCTGCTCTCGCGCGGCGGCGCGGTCTCGGGGTCGGACGCCAAGGAGAGCCGGGGCGTGCTGGCGCTGCGGGCGCGCGGGGCGCAGGTGCGCATCGGGCACGACGCCGGTGCGCTGGATCTGCTGCCCGGCGGTCCGTCGGCGGTGGTGACCACCTTCGCGGCCATTCCCAAGACCAATCCCGAACTGGTGGAGGCGCATCGGCGCGGGGTGCCGGTGCTGCTGCGGCCGGCGGTGCTGGCCGCGCTGATGCAGGGCCACAAGACCCTGCTGGTGTCGGGCACGCACGGCAAGACCTCGACGACCTCCATGCTGGTGGTGGCGCTGCAGCACTGCGGTGCGGATCCGTCCTTCGCGGTCGGCGGGGAACTGAACGAATCGGGCACCAACGCCCATCACGGCACCGGCGGCATCTTCGTGGCCGAGGCCGACGAGAGCGACGGCTCGCTGCTGCAGTACGCCCCCGATGTGGCGGTGGTGACCAATATCGAATCCGATCACCTGGACTACTTCGGCACCGACGAGGCCTACACCCAGGTCTTCGACGATTTCGTGGATCGCCTGGAACCGGGCGGCCGGCTGGTGGTGTGCCTGGACGATCCGGGTTCGCTGGGGCTGGCGCGGCGCTCGGTGGTCCGCCTGGCGGACGATCCGCGCGGCATCGAGATCATCGGTTACGGTTCGGCCGATCCGAGCGAGACGGCGGATCCGGACGTACCGGTCGGTGCGCGACTGCTGTCGTTCGAACCCCGGGACGTCGGCGGCGTCGCGGTGTTCCAGCTCGCCCACGAGACAACCCCGCGCACGCTGCGGCTGTCGGTGCCGGGCAGGCATATGGCGCTCAACGCCCTGGGCGCGCTGCTGGCCGCCCTGGCCGCGGGCGCGGACATCGCCGAGATCATCCAGGGCCTGGAGGGTTTCGGCGGGGTGCACCGGCGTTTCCAGCTGACCGGCCGCGAGCACGGCGTGCGCGTCTTCGACGATTACGCGCATCATCCGACCGAGGTCCGCGCGGTGCTCAGCGCCGCGGCCGAACTGGTGGCGCAGGAGGCCCGCGACGGCGCGCGCTCGCGCCCGGGCCGGGTCATCGTGGTCTTCCAGCCGCATTTGTACAGTCGGACCGCCACTTTCGCGACGGAGTTCGGCACCGCCCTGTCGCTCGCGGACGAGGTGGTCGTGCTCGATGTGTACGGTGCGCGCGAGGAGCCGCTGCCCGGGGTGAACGGCGCCCTGGTGGCGAACTCGGTCACCAAACCCGTGCACTACCAGCCCGATATGTCACGTGTCGGCAAGCAGGTGGCCGGTCTGGCCCGGCCCGGCGACGTCGTGATCACCATGGGCGCCGGCGATGTGACCATGCTGGGCGGGCAGATCCTCGACGGGCTGCGCGCCCGGCCGGCACACGGTCGGTGAGCGGGCGTGCACTCGGGCGGGGGAACGGACGACGATTCGGCGGCCCAGGACCGGGCCGGGGACGACGCGTACGACGAGGCGGACACCGCCGGGGAGTCGGCGGCCCGCCGGGCCCGGCTGCATCGCGGGCGTGAGGGCCGGACACGCGCGCGGCGCACCGGATCGTCCGGTCCGGCGCTGTCGGGGGCGTGGCGGTCGCGGCCGTTGCGCATCGGCGTCGCAGTGGGTTTCGTGCTGCTGCTCGCGCTCGGACTGACCGCCTGGTTCACCCCCGTGCTCTCGGTGCGCACCGTGCGGGTGGACGGACTCTCGGCGGTATCGGAAGCGGAAGTGCTTTCGGCCCTGGAGGTACCGGACGGTCGATCCATGATGCGGATCGACACCACCGTCATGGCCGAGCGGATCGCGAAGCTGCCCAAGGTCCGATCCGCCCGCGTCCAACGGGTTTTCCCGTCCAGCGTGCGGGTCACGGTGGTCGAACGCGTCGCCGTGCTGTACTTCGACGCCCCGGACGGCACCCACCTGCTCGACGGGGACGGCGTGGAGTTCGCGATCGAGCCGCCGCCGCCCGGCGCCCCGAAACTGGTGACCGCCACCGCGGGTGGCGCGGACCCGCTGACCCGGGCCGCGGTGGCCGTGGTGGCCGCGATGCCGGGGGATCTGCGACTGCAAACGGGAGAGGTTGTGGCCCGTTCGGTTTCGGATATTGCTCTGGAGTTGCGCGATGGGCGTACCGTGCTGTGGGGTGGGACGAGTGACGGACAGCGCAAGGCAGCGGTGGTCGGCCCCCTGCTCACCCAGCCCGGCAAGGTGTTCGATATTTCGAGTCCCAATCTGGTCACGGTAAAGTGAGCGATACCCCTTGGGCCGCCCGGTGTTTGACGCCGGACAGGCTCGGCCACAGCTCGCCCCCGGCGATCTCGGCACCGGAGGGCAACCGTCCACGATACGATGCGAAGTGGGTCGGACGAGGTGGATCAACCAAGATTCTGCTACTCGTTGCGGCGCGCCTGCGCACGTAATGCGCTGGCTGCGAATACCGTTTCGGCCCAGTCGGATACTTGACATAAGGCTCGAGCTATGGTTGAGGGTTTATCGTCCCGAAACTATCGGCCCGGCGTACGGCGAGCATCTGTTAGACGACAAGCTTTTTGGATCTAAGGAAGGCGAGAGCCCATGACGCCCCCGCACAACTACCTTGCGGTGATCAAGGTCGTCGGTATCGGCGGCGGCGGCGTGAATGCCGTCAACCGAATGATCGAACAGGGACTCAAGGGAGTCGAGTTCATCGCGGTCAACACCGACGCGCAGGCGCTGCTCATGAGCGACGCGGACGTCAAGCTCGACGTCGGCCGCGAGCTGACCCGAGGTCTGGGCGCCGGAGCCGATCCCGAGGTCGGCCGCAAGGCCGCCGAGGACCACAAGGACGAGATCGAAGAGGTGCTCAAGGGCGCCGACATGGTCTTCGTGACCGCGGGCGAGGGCGGCGGCACCGGCACCGGCGGCGCCCCCGTGGTGGCCCAGATCGCCCGCAAGCTCGGCGCGCTCACCATCGGTGTGGTCACCCGGCCCTTCTCCTTCGAGGGCAAGCGCCGCAGCAACCAGGCCGAAGCCGGCATCCAGGCGCTGCGCGAGTCCTGCGACACCCTCATCGTCATCCCCAACGACCGGCTGCTGCAGCTCGGCGACGCGGCGGTCAGCCTGATGGACGCCTTCCGCTCCGCGGACGAGGTGCTGCTCAACGGTGTTCAGGGCATCACCGACCTGATCACCACCCCGGGCCTGATCAACGTCGACTTCGCGGACGTCAAGTCCGTCATGTCCGGTGCGGGCAGCGCCCTGATGGGCATCGGCTCGGCGCGGGGGGAGGGACGCTCGGTGAAAGCCGCCGAGGCGGCGATCAATTCACCCCTGCTCGAGGCGTCCATGGACGGCGCGCACGGCGTGCTGCTCTCGATCGCCGGCGGGTCGGACCTCGGCCTGTTCGAGATCAACGAGGCGGCCTCGCTGGTGCAGGAGGCCGCGCACATCGAAGCGAACATCATCTTCGGTACGGTCATCGACGATTCGCTCGGTGACGAGGTCCGGGTCACGGTGATCGCGGCGGGCTTCGACGGCAGCGGCCCGGCCCGGCGCATCGAACCCGCGGTGGGCCGCACCGGCACCACGACGTCCTCCTTCGGCCGCGCCAGCGCCGGAGAGGTGGCCGCGCCCCGGGCGAGCGAATACACCGCGCGCACACCCGAACCGCCCGCGCCCCGCCCCGAACCCGTTGTCGCCCCGGTCGCCCCGGCGCCGGCCCCGGTCTCCTCGCGCGGCCCGGCGCCGTCCTACGACGCGCCGCGACCGGCGATCGATCCCACGATCAACGCCAATCCTCGCGACCACATCCTGCCCTCGGACGACGACGACGTGGACGTTCCGTCGTTCATGCGCAGGCAGTGACAACCCGGCCCGGATTCCGACTGTCCGGGCCGTACACGGCGTTCCCCGCAGCCCGCACCGGGTCGATCCCGGTGCGGGCTGCGGGCTTTCGGCCACCCGAACGCGCGGGACTTTCCGGCGGACGCGCCCGCGCCGGGCCGATATCGCGTGGTCGAACGCCGCCCTTCTCGCTAACCTGGCGCCTGTGCGAGATGACGAGATCGAATTCCGGGGCCGCCGTGTCGAACTGGAGCGCGGATCGGACGCCTCGGAGTTCCGGGTCCTGGTGGACGGGCGTCCGATCGCCATGACGTTCACCGAGACCGAGAGCAAGCTCTCGAACACGCGCAGCGGCACCCGCACCGTCCGCGAACCGGTCCCGGTGCAGTGGGCGCGCGCGAGCATCCCGCTCCCGGTGCCGGTGCGGCTGGACAGCTCGATCCACAACGACGAACTGCGGGTGCGGCTCCCGCTCGACCACCACGCGGTCGAAGGTCTCGGGACCGTCGTGCACACCTCGGACACGGTGTACCTGCGATTCGGCCCGGACTGCGCGGCCGTCGAGGTGGATCTGAACCACTACACCGACACGTCGAGCTAGGGGTGGCGATGGACACCCGGTCACGAGATGGGTTGCGGGGAATTGGCCACTAGGCTCGACGACATGACTTCGGCAGCACCGCTCTTTCGGACCAGACGAGTGACGACCACCCGGACCGGCGGTGTCTCCGCCGCCCCGTACGACTCGTTCAACCTCGGCGATCACGTCGGGGACGATCCGGAGGCCGTGCGCCGCAATCGAGTTCGCCTCGCCGAGAACATCGGCCTGGCGCCGGAGCAGCTGGTGTGGATGGAACAGATCCACGGCCGGAACGTGGAGATCGTGGACGGCCCGCGGGCCGAGCCCGTGCCTGCCACCGATGCGCTGGTGACCACCCGCCGCGATCTGGCGCTGGTGGTGCTGACCGCGGACTGCGTGCCCATCCTGCTCTCGGACGACGAGGCCGGTGTCATCGCCGCCGTGCACGCGGGCCGGATCGGCGCGCGCATCGGCATCGTGCCGCTCGTGCTCGAGGCCATGGTGTCCCTGGGCGCCGAGCCCGGGCGCATCGGCGCGTTCCTGGGCCCGGCCGCCAGCGGCAGGCAGTACGAGGTGCCCGCGGCCATGCGCGCGGACGTGGAGTCGCGCCTGCCCGGCAGCGCCACCACGACCGTGCGCGGCACCCCCGGCCTGGATCTGCGGGCGGGCATCCGGCGCCAGCTGGAGGCGGCCGGGGTGGGCGGGGTCGCGGTGGACCCGCGCTGCACCATCGAGGACAAGACCCTGTTCAGCCACCGTCGCGGCGCGCCGACCGGCCGACTGGCGGGTGTGATTTGGATGTCATCGGAGGGGATCGCGGAATGATCGAGAACTCAGCGGCCGCAATCGGTTCCGACGAGGCGCAGATCACCTCCGCGGGTGCTCGCGCCGCCGCCCTGGCGACCGCGCTGACGGCGCTGACCGAGCGCATCGACGCAGCCTGCCGTGCCGCCGGGCGCGATCGGGACACGGTGCGACTGCTGCCGGTGACCAAGTTCCACCCGGCCTCGGATATCGAGATCCTCTATGGGTTGGGCCTGCGCGAGTTCGGTGAATCGCGCGAGCAGGAGGCCGCGGCCAAGGTTGTCGAATTGAGTGAATTGTCCGGCGTGCGCTGGGAGTTCATCGGGCGGTTGCAGCGGAACAAGGCGAAATCGGTCGCACGCTGGGCGGATACGGTCTATTCGGTCGACAGCGACCGGCTGGCGAGTGCCCTGGACGCGGGTGCGGGGGCCGCCCTGGACGCGGGGGAGCGGACCGCGCCGCTGCGGGTGCTGCTGCAGGTGAGTCTGGACGAAGACCCCAAGCGGGGCGGAGTTTCCGACACGCGCATGCGCGCCCTGGCCGATCAGGTCGAAAAATCGGCATATCTCCAGCTCGCGGGCCTGATGGCGATCCCGCCGCTGGATCTCGAGCCGGACCGCGCGTTCGAGCGACTCGCCCGTCTGCACACCTCACTTTTGAGCACACATCCCGAGGCCAGAGACCTGTCCGCGGGTATGTCGGGTGACTTGGAGGCTGCGATCCGTCACGGATCGACGTGCGTGCGTGTCGGTACCGCTTTGATGGGCGCTCGACCGATAACCTCGCCGTAGCAAAGAAACCTCATCAGTCACATATGAAACATATGCTTGGTGACAGACGAGGACTGAGCAGGACAACACCCCAGGCCAACCGGGGCCGAAGGAAGGTCGACCAGATGAGCACGCTTCATAAGTTCAAGGCGTACTTCGGGATGGTTCCGCTCGAGGACTACGAAGACGACTATGTCGAGGACCGCGGCCCCCGCGGCGCCGTCGACGAGCGTGCCCCGCGCCGGTCTCGTCCCTACCCCGAGCGCGATTACGACCGCTACGAACACGAGCGGTACGACGATGAGCCGGCCTACGTGGAAGCCGATCAGTACAAGCAGCCGTACAAGCCTCCGTACAAGCCCGCCTACGGCGTGTCGCGCCGCGACGAATACGCGGACGACTACTCCGACGACCGTGACCGCTACGACGCGCCCCGCCGGCCCACCCGCATCGACACCGCTCCGTCCACCCGTACCCGGACCATGGCCGGTGGCGCGGGCGGCGCGGGGATGGTGCGCGGCACCACCCGCGGCGCGCTCGCGGTGGACCCGGAGGCCGAGCGCCGCATGGAAGAGCTGCGGATGGAGGAGCGCCGGCTGGAACAGCAGCCGCCGCGCCGTTCGCCGATCTTCGAGGACGGAGGCACCATGTCCAAGATCACGACGCTGCGCCCGCGCACCTACGCCGAGGCCGCCATCATCGGAGAGCGCTTCCGCGACGGCACCCCGGTCATCATGGATCTGGTCGAGATGAGCAACTCCGACGCCCGCCGCCTGGTGGACTTCGCGGCCGGATTGGCGTTCGCACTGCGTGGTTCGTTCGACAAGGTCGCCACCAAGGTCTTCCTGCTCTCGCCCGCGGACGTGGACGTCTCGGCCGAGGAACGCCGGCGGATCGCGGAGAACGGTTTCTACAACCAGAAGTAAGCTGCCACAACGGATGTAACCGGTTGTGGCAGCTCCGGCGCGGGCAGCGACGACCAAAAGTAAACGGTCGCAACAAAATGCGGTCGTGTAAACGGGGGTTTGCGAAGTAGTCGCTGCTGCCCGCCCGGCAGGAATTCGGTCGCCGTCGCCGCGATCACCCACGGGCGTAGAGCGCGCGAAGATCACGCGAAGATCAAGATCGCCTCTTATGGCTGACTTGTCTAAATGCCTACTCGAGTTTTCCGAACCCTCTCGAAGGGCCGTCCCCGAGTTTTCCGCCCCCTTGTCCGGCCGTCCCCACCCGGCCCGACCCCACCGGTCCTTTCCCGCCAGTTCGCGGCCCGTCTCGTTCTGGACTGAGTGGAGCGGGGGAGCGAAGCGGAGGAGCGGAGGGGGGAAGAACGAGACTCGGAGGGCCGCGAACCCCGCCGGAGCGAAGCGGAGGCAAAAAACACACCCCGTCTTATTTTGCAGCGCAGGGTTTCTGAGGCAGAGTGAGCATGTGGCCCTGTTCCAGGTGTTGAACCTACTGCTGTTCCTCTTCTGGCTGCTGCTGATCAGCCGAGTCATCGTCGAGTTCATTCGCAGCTTCGCGCGGGACTGGCGACCGACCGGGTTCGTGGTGATCGTCCTAGAGGTCATCTTCACGATCACGGATCCGCCGGTGAAACTTCTGAGGCGTTTGATACCTCCCGTGAATCTTGGGGGAATTCGACTCGATCTGTCGATTATGGTCCTGCTTTTCATCGTCTTCATCTTGATGTCGATCACGGGCTCGCTCGGGCAGTCGGTAGCTCAGGTGTGACAGAATGTCTTCCAGAAGAATGCTTGCCCAGATCTACCGCTAGATCTCCAACGAAGCGTGAAGGGATCGTTCCATGCCGCTGACCCCTGCCGATGTGCACAACGTCGCGTTCAGCAAACCACCGATCGGGAAGCGCGGCTACAACGAGGACGAAGTCGACGCCTTCCTCGATCTGGTCGAGCAGGAGCTCTCACGCCTCATCGAAGAAAACGCCGATCTGCGCCAGCGTGTTGCCGAGCTGGACGCGGAACTGGCGGATGCCAAGAAGAACCGGGGCCCGGTCAACGCCGTGAAACAGGCGCCCGTCCCCGAGCCGCCCAAGGCCGCCCCCGTGCCGCCGCCGGCCCCGATGCCCGCTCCGGCGCCCATGCCCGTCAAGGCCGAGGCCCCCAGCGCGGACGCCAATCTACAGGCCGCCAAGGTCCTTTCGCTGGCCCAGGAGATGGCCGATCGGCTCACCTCCGACGCCAAGACCGAGGCCGAGCAGCTGCTCGCCAACGCTAGAGCGAACTCGGAGCGACTGGTCAGCGACGCGCGCACCCGCTCCGAGGCGATGATCGCGGATTCGCGGCAGAAGGCCGAGGCCATGCTGTCCGACGCGCAGACCCGTTCGGACAACCAGCTGCGTCAGGCCAAGGAGAAGGCCGACGCCCTGCAGGCCGACGCCGAGCGCAAGCACACCGAGATCATGGCCACCATCACCCAGCAGCGCAGCGTGCTGGAGAGCCGGATCGAGCAGCTCAAGACGTTCGAGCGCGAGTACCGGGTGCGTCTCAAGTCCTACCTCGAGTCGCAGCTGGAAGAACTGGAGAACCGTGGGTCCGCGGTGCCGGTCGACGGCGGCGAGTTCGGTGAAGGCGCTTCCGGGAACGGCGCACTCCTCAAGGGCGGCAAGTAGAGTCGTAACCACGGCCATTGGTGCCGCGCTGACACCCCGTCGCGGGGCGGGCAGCGTGGCGCCGCCACCGTTTCGACTCGGACGCGAGGTGGTGTGAATGCTCGTGGTGACGCTCGGCCTCGCCGCCGTGGGCTTCGGCCTGCTGGTGACCGCGCTGACCACCGGATCGGTGATCTGGGCGTGGGGGTGCATCGTCGTCTGCGTCCTGGGCGCGGTGCTGCTGCTGGTGAGCGCGCTGTCGCTGCGCGAGGACGATTCCGACTCGCAGTCCAACCCCGGCGGCCGCCATGCCAGGCACTAGCCCCGGCGGGTGCGGCGAATAAACGCTGGACCCGGGCGGTTATGATCTGAAGTAGTCATACGGCGTCGATCCGGCTATCACCGGGGAGCCTTCGGAAGAACGGCGTGACCTGCGGTCGCGCTCAGTAGAACCGAACGGGTGAGCCCGTCACAGCTCGCAACGAGAGGTTCGGCCGCGTGCGGCCGGACAAGCGGGGTGGTACCGCGGTACGACGCACCGGGCGTCGCCATCGTCCCCGTGCCCATCGGGTCTCCGGACCCACTGGCACGAGGAGCTGACGCCGAGATGTCCGGCGAGAACCCCACCACCGGCACCGCCTACCCCCGCGCCGACCTCGGCGTGGTCACCGGCCCGGTGTCCTTCCCCGAGCTCGAACAGCGCGTGCTCGCCTACTGGGCCGCCGACGACACCTTCCGTGCCAGCATCGAGAACCGTTCCGATGCAGAGGAATTCGTCTTCTACGATGGTCCCCCCTTCGCCAACGGGTTGCCGCATTACGGCCATCTCCTGACCGGTTATGTCAAGGATTTGATCCCACGATTCCAGACCATGCGCGGTAAGAAGGTCGAACGCCGCTTCGGCTGGGACACCCACGGATTGCCCGCGGAAATCGAAGCCGAGAAGCAGCTCGGTATCACGGACAAATCACAGATCGATGCCATGGGCCTCGCGGAATTCAATGCCGCGTGCAAATCCTCGGTGCTGCGCTACACCGGCGAGTGGCGCAACTACGTCACCCGTCAGGCCCGCTGGGTCGACTTCGACAACGACTACAAGACCCTCGACCTCGACTTCATGGAGTCGGTGCTCTGGGCCTTCAAGTCGCTGTACGACAAGGGCCTGATCTACCAGGGCTTCCGGGTGCTGCCCTACAGCTGGTACGAGCAGACGCCGCTGTCGAATCAGGAAGCGCGCCTTGATGATTCGTACCGCATGCGGCAGGATCCGGCCGTCACCGTCGACATGGCGCTGCACGTGCCGGCCGAGCATCCCCTCGCGGCCCTGGACGGCGCGAACGCGCTGATCTGGACCACCACGCCGTGGACGCTGCCCTCCAACCTCGCGATCGCGGTGCACCCGGACGTCACCTACGTGCACCTGCGCGCGAAGGACGGCAAGCGCTATGTGCTCGCCGCCGAGCGGGTTTCGCACTACGCGCGCGAATTCGGCGAGGAGGCAGACGGTTTCGAGGTGCTCTCCGAGCACGCGGGCGCGGCCCTGGCCGGGCTGACCTACCGCCCGCCCTTCGACTTCTTCCTGGGGCACCCGAACGCGCACCGCGTCCTCGAGGCCGACTACGTCACCACCGACTCCGGCACCGGCATCGTGCATCTCGCGCCCGCCTTCGGTGAGGAGGACATGGACGTCGCCACCGCCAACGGCATCGAGATCGTGCAGCCGCTGGACGCGGGCGGCAAGTTCACCTCCATGGTGCCGCCGTACCAGGGCCTGATGGTGTTCGACGCCAACCCGGTCATCATCAAGGACCTCAAGGCCGCCGGAAAGCTGTTGCGGCACGAGACGATCGAGCACTCCTACCCGCACAGCTGGCGCTCGGGCCAGCCGCTGATCTACATGGCGGTGCCGTCCTGGTTCGTGGCGGTCACCAAGTTCCGCGACCGCGCGCTCGAACTCAACAAAGAGATCACCTGGGTGCCCGAGCACCTGCGCGACGGCCAGTTCGGCAAGTGGCTGGAGAACGCGCGCGACTGGAACATCAGCCGTAATCGCTTCTGGGGCGCACCGATCCCGGTGTGGATCTCCGACGATCCGGCCTACCCGCGGGTCGACGTGTACGGCTCGCTGGACGCGCTCGAACGCGACTTCGGGGTGCGCCCGCAGGATCTGCACCGGCCCGGCATCGACGAACTGGTGCGCCCGAATCCCGATGACCCGACCGGGAAGTCGATGATGCGCCGGGTGCCCGAGGTGCTCGACTGCTGGTTCGAGTCCGGGTCCATGCCGTACGCGCAGGTGCACTACCCCTTCGAGAACAAGGAGTGGTTCGAGGGGAACGGCGCCGACAAGGCCGCGCACAGCCCCGGCGACTTCATCGTCGAGTACAACGGCCAGACCAAGGGCTGGTTCTACAACCTGCACGTGCTCTCGACCGCGCTCTTCGATCGGCCCGCGTTCAAATCGGTTGTCGCGCACGGCATCGTGCTGGGCGACGACGGCCTCAAGATGTCCAAGTCCAAGGGCAACTACCCGGACGTGAACGAGGTCTTCGACCGCGACGGGGCCGACGCCATGCGCTGGTTCCTGATGGCCTCGCCGATCCTGCGCGGCGGCAACCTCATCGTCACCGAGCGCGGCATCCGCGAGGGCGTCAGCCATGCGCTGCGGCCGCTGTGGAACGCCTGGACCTTCCTGGGCCTCTACGCGTCCGAGCCCGGGACCTGGCGCACCGACTCGGCCCATGTGCTCGATCGCTACATCCTGGCCAAGCTGGCCGCGACCCGCGACATCATGACCGACGCGCTCGAGGTGTTCGACATCGCCACCGCCGCCGAGGAATTGCGGTCGTTCGCCGACGCGCTCACCAATTGGTATGTGCGCCGGTCGCGTTCGCGCTTCTGGGAAGAGGACCGCGACGCCATCGACACCCTGCACACCGTGCTGGAGGTGGTGACCCGGCTGGCCGCGCCGCTGCTGCCGCTCATCACCGAGGTCATCTGGCGCGGTCTGACCGGCGGCCGCTCGGTGCACCTGACCGATTGGCCGAGCGCGAGCGAACTGCCCGGCGATCCGGAGCTGGTCGCGGCCATGGACGAGGTGCGCGTGGTCTGCTCCACCGTGCTCGGCCAGCGCAAGGCGCAGAACCTGCGGGTGCGGCTGCCACTGTCGGAGGTCACCGTGGCCGCCGAGGACGCCGAACGCCTGCGGCCCTTCGCCGAGCTCATCGCCGACGAGGTCAACGTCAAGAAGGTCGACCTCACCACCGATGTGGCCGCGCACGGCCGCTTCGAACTGGTCGTCAACGCCCGCGCCGCGGGCCCGCGCCTGGGCAAGCAGGTGCAGACGGTCATCAAGGCGGTCAAGGCGGGGGAGTGGAGCGAATCGGCCGACGGCGTGGTCACCGCCGCGGGTATCGCCCTGCTGCCCGAGGAGTACACCCAGCGCCTGGTGGCGGCCGAGCCCGATTCCACCGCCGCGCTGCCCGGCAACGCCGGTCTGGTGGTGCTCAACTCGGTGGTCACCGAGGAACTCGAGGCCGAGGGCTGGGCCCGCGACCTCATCCGCGATCTGCAGGAGACCCGCAAATCGCAGGGCCTGGACGTCTCGGACCGGATCTCGGTGGTGCTCGAGGTACCTGCCGAGCGGTTGTCCTGGGCGCAGACCCACCGCGATCTGATCGCGGGTGAAATCCTGGCCACCGCACTGACTTTCGGTGATGCGGGCGCGGACGCGGCCGATATCGCCGGTGGCGTGCGGGCGGCGGTCAGCAAGAACTGACGCGTGTCACCGGGCGGGGCGGGGCCTTCGGGCTCCGCCCCGCCCGGCGTTTTCCGCCCCGGCACCGGCCCGCGACGGGTGTCGCGGCGCAAAGGCAAGCGTGTAGCAATCCTCTCGTTATCAGACAGCGGCTACCGCATTCGAGCGCCTATTGCAAGGTGAAATTCATCTCCGGACACGCCGGGATTGGTCTTCTTGTGAAGCATGTGACTCATGGGATAAACAGCTAATAGATAGCTATTGCAGGTTCCGTGTAGTCGCGAGTTGTACCGCTGAAGGGCGAGTTCAATGACACGAAGACTGCTCCGCCGGATCGGATCCCTGTCCATCGCCGCCCTGTCGCTGCTCTCCATGGGCGCCCTCTGCGCGGGTGTCGCGCATCCCGACACCGGCTCCGCCTCGGGTTCGTCCTCGGGCAGCGGCAGCGGGTCGGCCTCCGGAAGCGCCAGTGGCTCGGCGCAATTGCCCATCACCAGCCCGCGCGCCATGGCCGCGCTGGCCCTGGCCAACACCCAGACCGGAAAGCCCTACCTGTGGGGCGGGGTCGGCCCCGACGCCTGGGACTGTTCCGGCCTGGTGCAGTGGGCCTTCCGCAGCGTCGGCATCGATATGCCGCGCACCACCTGGCAGCAGGCCGAAGTGGGGCTCGAGGTCCCGTTCGGCGCGCTGCAGACCGGTGACGTCGTCATTCTCAACGGCGATGCCTCCCACGTGGGCATCTACGCCGGCGGCGGGCACATCTTCAACGCCCACAGCCCCGGCGTGCCGGTGGGGCTGACCCCACTCTCGGAATTCGATATCTACGACATCCGCCGGTTCTACTGAGTCCGGCTGTCCGGCAGCGTTTCCGGACTACTCGATCACCAGTTCCACGGGGATGTTGCCGCGGGTGGCGTTGGAGTACGGGCACACCTGGTGGGTGGCCTCGATCAGCGCCCGCCCCTGCTCGTTGTGCAGGTGCTCGGGCAGTTCCACGCGCAGCACGACCGAGAGTCCGAAGCGCCCGCCCTCGAGGGCGTTGAGGCCGACCTCGGCGGTGACCGAGGCGTCGTCCGCCTCGAGCTTCATGCGCTTGGCGACCAGTCCCAGCGCGCTGGCGAAGCAGGCCGAGTAGCCCGCGGCGAAGAGCTGTTCGGGGTTGGTGCCCGCGCCGTCACCGCCGAGCGCCTGCTGCCGCGCGAGGGTCAGATCCAGGATGCCGTCGTCGGTGAACGAGCGGCCGTCGCGGCCGATCGAGGTGGCGACGGCGGTGTAGATGGGGGCCATGAT
Organism: Nocardia sp. NPDC005978; assembly: GCF_040614455.1. Taxonomy (NCBI): domain Bacteria; kingdom Bacillati; phylum Actinomycetota; class Actinomycetes; order Mycobacteriales; family Nocardiaceae; genus Nocardia; species Nocardia sp. NPDC005978. The sequence continues at coordinate 47,307 of NZ_JBEXUS010000031.1, read as the reverse complement.
TCCTCCAAGTAGACAGACTTGTCTGTTCAGGTGCTTCCCCAGAGTAGACAGATCTGTCTGCTATCGTCAAGACCATGAGCGCAGCCCGCGAACGCCTCCTGGATACGGCCACCCGGCTCTTCTACGCCGAGGGCATCCACACCGTGGGCATCGATCGGATCATCGCCGAGGCCGGCATCGCCAAGGCCACCTTCTATCGGCATTTCAAGACCAAGGACGACCTGGTCGTGGCCTATCTGACCCGCGAATACGACCGGCAGCGCACCGCTCTGGCGCAGCTGCCGGGCGCGGGTGTGGCCAACATCGAAGCCGTCTTCGAGCAGTTGGGCGCGATCAGCTGCGGGCCCGGATTCCGCGGCTGCCCGTTTCTCAACGCGGCGGTGGAGTTCGCCGATCCCGCGCATCCGGTGCGCGCGGTGGTCGACGACTACCGGGACTGGTTCCGGGAACTCATGGCCGAACAGTTACGCGCCGCCGGTCATGAGAATCCGGACCGGGCGGCGCGCGCCCTGCTGCTGGCCCGGGACGGGGTGGCGGTCAGCGGCGGCCTGGCCGACGAGGAAACCGTGCGGGCGGGCATCCGGGCCGCCCTGGCGCAGCTCGGTACCCGCTGACCCGGGGTCGCGGTCAAACCGCGACCGTCTCCTCCAGCTCCTCCTCGGCTGCCTCGTGCTCGCGTGCCGAGGTCGAATCGGGCTGTGCGACAGGCGGGTTCGAGCCCGCGCGCCGCTCGGCCGCCGCGGCCGCGATCATGAGCACCGCGCCGGCGGCGAACCAGGCGAACAGGCTGCCCAGTCGTCCGGCGAAGCCGACGCCGTCGAAGTAGAGCAGGCTGCGCGCGCCCTCCACGAAACCCGCGCCGTTCCAGAAGCCGTGCAGCGCGCCGAAGAAGTCGTTCTGTAGCGCGGGTCCGTAGACGCCACCGGACGTGGTGAAGTTCAGCATGACGAACAGGACCATCATGACCAGCGTGGTCCAGCGCTTCAGGAAGGTGTGCAGGCCGATGCCCACGGCCAGGATGCCCGCCGAGTAGAGCCAGGACATGGCCCAGATCGCGCCGAAGTCGTGGTCGACGACGTGGAAGACCGGCCCGGCGATGGCCAGTCCGATCAGACTCACCGCGAGCGAGGCGGCCAGTCCGAACGCCGCGCGCACCCGCATGGACAGTCCCGCCCCGGCCGCGCCGATGGCCGCCACGCTGCCGTAGGAGCCGATGCTCAGGGCGACCAGCAGGAAGAAGATGCCCTGCGCGGTCGGATCGCCGGGCGCGGGCACGGCCACGTCGGTGACCGTGAGCGGCACGCCCTGTTTGCCGGAGACCTGGCCGAACACCGCCTCCACGGCCATGGCGGTGGTGTCCGAACCCGCGGTGGCGACCAGGAGTTCGGGATGCCGGTCGTCGGGCACGTAGGCGCCGGCGATCTCGCGATCGCGCAGCTGGGTGACGGCCGCGTCGCGTCCGGGGACGGTGATGACGTCCAGGGCGTGGCCGCCGGTGTCCTTCAGGGTCTGGGCCAGCACCTTGACCTGCGGGGAGTCGCCGACCACGGCGACCGCCAGCTGATTGGGCTCGGGCTGGTGGAACGCGCCGAGATAGGCCAGGCCCATGCCCAGGCACATGAGCAGCGGGGTCAGCAGGTGCAGGGCGACGTGCCGGATCTGCGGCGAGGCCATGTGTCACTCCAATGGTTGGTAAATACAACTATGCGTGGTTGTAGTCTACAACCATGGATACCGAGGCTGTATTTCCGCGGTCCGGCGACCGGTCCGGCGCGATCGAGGCGATCGGGCGCGAACTCACCGCCTTCGCCCGCCGGGCCCGGGGCCGGGCGGCCGAACTGCATCCGGAGTTGTCGCTGGTGGCGTCGAGCATTCTCGACCTGGTCATCGAACGCGAGGGGTGCCTGTCCACCGAACTCGCGGGGCACTTCCACCTCGACAAATCCACCATGAGCCGGCAGGTCGGGGCCCTCGAGCGCCTGGGCTATCTCACCCGCGAGGTGGACCCGGCCAATCGCCGCAACCACGTGCTGCACGCCACCGCCGAGGGCCGCCGCGTCGCCCGCGCGGCCGCCCGCAGTCGCACCGCGGCCTTCACCGAGCGCTTCCACGACTGGGACGACGCGGATATCGCGCGCCTGGCGGACTACCTGGCCCGGTACAACCGCGCGGACGAGTAACGACGACCGGTGCGCACCGCGCCGGTGCGACAGGTTCGGCAGCGCCCACCGAGCAGTCGGGTCCGGGGCGTCACGGCCGTGAACAGCGCCGGGCCGCGCGATGATTCATCGGGCGCGATGGGAAAACCCTGCTCAGGCAGGCAGATTCAGGCCCTTGGCCAGGACCGGCCACGAATCGCGCAGCGCGTCTTCCCAGTAACCCCAGGAGTGTGTTCCGGGCTGACTGATCTCGAAGGTCGCCGGAATGCCCAGCTCGTCCAGCTTGGTCTCGAGATTGCGGGCGCACCAGTCGCTGGCCGCCTCCAGGATGCCGCCGACCAGCAACTGGCGCGCCAATCCGCCGTCGAACGGGCCGAGGCTGCGGACGTCGGCGATGTTGTCGTGCCTGCCGGGCAGGCCGCTGCCGTTCGAGACGTAGAGCTCGAGCCCGCGCAGCGCCTCCGCGTGCAGGTAGGGATCATTGGCGGCCCACAGCGGATCGCCTTCGGGGCCGTACATGTTCACCGGATTGCCGCCGCCGATGGTGACGACCAGCTCGGCGAACCTGCGCCCGATGGGATCGCTGATCTGCGCGCACCCGCTGTACGCGGCCACCGCCTTGTACAGGCCGGGCTTGGCGATCGGCAACTGCAGCACCGAGGTTCCCGACATGGACATGCCGATGATGCCGCGCACGCCGTTGGTGCCCAGCGCGCCGTCGACGATCGGGGGCAGCTCCTCGGTCAGGAAGGTCTTCCACTTGTTGACGCCCAGGTACGGATCCGCCGCGCGCCAATCGGTGTAGTAGCTGAACGCGCCGCCGATGGGCATGACCACGTTGACGTTCTTGTCCGCGAAGAACTCCGGGGAATCGGTGTTGCGCTTCCAGGTCGCGGTGTCCTGGCCACCGCCGGCGCCGTTGAGCATGTACAGCGCCGGGCGGGGGACCGAGGCGTCGGCGGGCCGCTGGACCTCGACGGTGAACACCTCGTCCATGGCGGCCGAGCGCACGTGCAGCACCAGATTGCGGGCGTCGCGTATCTCGAAAGCGGTGATGGACGAGCCGTTCTCGGACACCGGGGTGGCCAGCAGCCGCGCCGTGCTCGTGATGGGGTCGGCGGTGCGCGGTGTCGCCACCGCCGGCACCGCACCGGCGGTGAGTGCGCCGACCAGGGACCCGACCGTTACCGCGAACGCCACGACTCGCCTGCCCACTGCGCGCAAGACACCAATCCCCTCTAATCGGCCAACGTTTCCGTCCGGTTACATCGCTGTGGCCGCCCCGATGTTTCGGGTTTCGACGGATTTCGTTTCGGCGTGTATGCGAACCACTGACGCACTTGCGCCGAAAGCGTTGCCGATCAGGGGTTTTCTATTCCTCGACGAGCTGGCGCAGCAGCGGGCCGTAATCGGGATGGGTCAGCGCCGAGGCGAATTGGGCCACCAGATAGTCCGCCGGGTTGCCGGTGTCGTACCACTTACCGCGAATCACCTGGCCGTACACCGGATTCTCGGCGGCGAAGATGTTGATGGCGTCGGTGAGATAGACCTCACCGGTGCCGTGGGTGTACCAATTGTCAACCTGGCGGCGCAGTTCCGCGATGATGCCCGGGGTGACCACGTAGCCGCCGATGGCCGCGAAGCTCGAGGGGGCGTCGGCGGGCTTGGGCTTCTCCTTCAGGCCGCTGATGCGCATGAGCCCGGCTTCGCCGTCCTCCTCCACCACCGGCACGCCGTAGCGCTGGGATTCGGAGGGGTCCATCGGCATCAGCGCCAGCACCGGCGCGCCGGTCTTCTCGTAGGCGTCGATGAGCTGCTGGGCGCGCGGCACCTCGGCGACGAAGACGTCGTCGGGCCACAGCACCAGCATGGGTTCGTCGCCCAGGGTGCGCGCCGCGTTGAGCACGGGGGTGCCGTTGCCGTACGGGCCGTGCTGATCCAGGTAGGTGATGTGGCCCAGGCGGCTGAGGTTGCCGACCTCCTCCACGGCGTCGGCGTAGGCGGCCTTGCCGTCGGCGCGCAGCTGGGCCACCAATTGCGGGTTCGGGCGGAAGTGATCCTGGATCAATGACTTTCCGCTGCTCACCACAATCGTGATGTCGGTGATGCCCGAGGCCACCAGTTCGCGCACGGTGTGCTCGATGACCGGCTTGTCGCCGACCGGGAGCATCTCCTTGGGAATCGCCTTGGTCAGCGGCAGCAGGCGCGAGCCGATGCCCGCGGCGGGAATCACGGCCTTGCGAATCGTCATGGTCCGATCATCACACACCTGCGCGTACGGACCTGTCGGTAGCCGCGCGTAGATTGCGGGCTGTGACTCCCGCCGCCGACCCCATCGATACTGGTCACAGTGTTCTTCCGGGGTCCGGCGGGGTGGCGGCGGACGCGCCGCCCGCACGCGCGATTTCGCAGCCGACTCCCGGCGGGCTCCCAGCTCACCGCCCGGCCCGGCGCTGGGTGCTGCACATGGATATGGACGCGTTCTTCGCCTCGGTCGAGCAGCTCACCCGCCCGACCCTGCGCGGCCGCCCGGTTCTGGTGGGCGGCATGGGCGGGCGCGGGGTCGTGGCGGGGGCCAGCTACGAGGCGCGGGTGTTCGGTGCGCGCTCGGCCATGCCCATGCATCAGGCGCGGCGGCTGGTCGGGGTGAACGGGGTGGTGGTGCCGCCGCGCGGTGCGGTGTACGCCGAACTCAGCTCGCAGGTGTTCGAGACCATGCGCGCCCGGATCCCGGTGCTGGAGCGGCTCTCGTTCGACGAGGCGTTCGGCGAGCCCGCGGAATTGGCGGGCGCCACCCCCGGGGAGGTGCTCGAATTCTGCGAGGAGCTGCGCGCGCTGGTGCTCGCGCGCACCGGCCTGGTGGCCTCGGTGGGCGCGGGCAGCAGCAAGCAGCTCGCCAAGATCGCCTCCGACATGGCCAAACCCGATGGGGTGCGGGTCATCTCGCCCGCCGAACAGCAGGGGTTCCTGGCGGCGCTGCCGGTGCGCAGGCTGTGGGGGATCGGCCCGGTGGCCGAAAGCCGTTTGCGCACCCTGGGAATCGAGACCGTGGGTGCGCTGGCCGCCCTGCCCGAATCGGAGGTGGCCTCGATCCTGGGCACCGGGATCGGGCCGACGCTGCACCGGCTCGCGCGCGGCATCGACGACCGGCCGGTGGCCGAGCGGGCCGAAGCCAAACAGATCAGCGCCGAGACCACCTACGAGACCGACATCGTCAGCCTCGCTCAATTGCGCCCGGCCATCGAGGCGATGGCGGTGTCGGCGCACCGCCGGCTCGGCGCCGACGGGCGGGCCGCGCGCACGGTGGTGCTCAAACTCAAACGCGCCGACATGAGCATCGTGACGCGGTCCTCGACGCTGCCGTACGCCACCGAGGATCTGGCGACGCTCACCGCGGCGGCCCAGCGCGCGGCCATCGATCCGGTGCAGTTGGGCCCGATTCGCTTGGTGGGGGTGGGTTTCGCGGGGTTGTCCGAGATCCGGCAGGAGTCGCTGTTCCCGGAGCTGGACCGGGTGGTGGTCCTGGACGAGGTGTCCGACGAGCCCGCGGCGGCGATCCCCGCGCCGGAGCCGGTGGCCGCGCCGGTGGCGCGCTCGTATCTGACGCAGTCCTTCTATCCGGGGCTCGATGTCGAGCATCCGGAGTTCGGGCACGGGTGGGTGCAGGGCGCGGGGCACGGGGTGGTGACGGTGCGCTTCGAGACCCGCAGCAGCGGCCCGGGACCGGCACACACGTTCGCCGTCGCGGACCCCCTGCTCGCCAAGGCAGATCCGCTCGGCAGCCTGCGCTGAACTCGGACAATGCAGGACTTTCGGATCAATAAGTGATTCGTGAGGATTCGGACTGAAAGTGTCGCGACGCCCGCCGCGGAGGCGGGTGTTCACCCTCGGCGTGTGTAGCCTGGCCGTCGGGCAGCGTCGCCGGTCGGGTGCGCTGCACGTAGTCCAACGGACCTACTCGAACGCAAAGGACGAGCAGTTGAAGCTTCAGAAGACTGGACGTATCGCGATCGCCGCCCTGGCCGTGGTGGCCACCCTCGGGCTCTCCGCCTGCGGCAGTGGTGACAAGGAGGTCAAGCCCGTCAAGACCACCACCGCCACGACCACCGCAGCGTCTCAGAACTTCCCGCCGGCCCCGACCGTGGCGGAACTCAACGCGCAGCTGCAGAAGGCCCTGGATCCGAGCGTCCCGAACGAAGAGAAGCTGGACATGATGCAGGGTGTCGACGCCGACCCCACCCTGCCGCAGCGCCTGAGTGACGCCTACCAGCAGAACAACGCCAAGGTCGAGGTCACCGGCGTGACCGATCTCGGCAACGGCACCCTCACCGCCGACGGCCAGTTCTCCATCAACGGCGGCGCGCCGAACCCGGCCGTCGTGCCCTTCGTCGCCGAGAACGGCAAGTGGAAGGTGCAGAAGGAGTGGATCTGCAACGCGCTGTCGCTGGTCAATCAGACCTCCCCGGCCTGCGCCTGATCCACGCGTGAGGCCGAGACGGGCCCGTCGCTCCCGCGGAGCGGCGGGCCCGTTCGCGTGCGGGGGTGAGCCCGGCCATGCGCACCGCCGGAACCGGCCCGCGTCACGACTGTTGAACATTTGACCTGGTCAGCGGGACCCGACCGTGACCGGGGCGCGCGTTGCCAGGGTTCCCCCCTACTATCGGCGATCGTGACGGACGTGATGGAGAAGGCGGGGCGTGATTCCGCCGGGCGAGCCGGGCCCGAGAACGTGGCCGCGGCTCGAACTGGATGGGAACGACCGCTCGCTCTGATCGCGGGCCTGATCGCCGTACTGGCCGCGGTGGCGGTGCCGTTGCTGCCGATCACCGTGGACTCCGCGACGCTGTCCTGGCCGCAGGGCGACTCCGCCCGCAGCGTGGAGGCCCCGCTGGTCTCCTACGCGCCGCTGACCTTCGACGTGACCGTGCCGTGCGCGGCGGTGAACCAGCTCGCCGCGACCGGCGGCACAGTGGTGGCTACCGCGCCGGACGGCGCGCCCGATCTCGAGCGCTACGGCTTCGTCGCGCGGGTGACCGCGCCGAAGGTTGCCGCGGACGGTGCGACCACTCCCGGCAAACTCGAAGCGGTACTGCAGAATCAGACGCTGCTCAGCGTGCCCATGACCGAACTGCCCGCCGACTGCGCGCTCACCGTGCGCTCGGGGATGACGAGTTCGGTCGCCACCCTCACCGGATCCACCCTGACCCCGATCACCCTGAACGGCGATTACCGGCCGCAGGTGGTCGGGATCTACAGCGACCTGACCACGCCCGCGGGCGCCGAGGTGACCTCGCAGCTGGACAGCCGCTTCTCCTCACATCCGGGACTGCTCAAGCGAATCGCCATCTGGACCGCGATCCTGGGCACCGTGCTCGCGCTCTTCGCGCTGTACCGGCTCGACGGCCGGGACGGGCGACGTCAGCGCCGCTTCCTGCCGCAGCACTGGTGGACCGTCAAACCGGTCGACGGCGTGGTCATCGGCGTTCTCGTGCTGTGGCACTTCATCGGCGCGACCACCTCCGATGACGGCTACCAGTTCGGCATGGGCCGCACGTCCATCGTCGCCGGTTACATGGCCAACTACTTCCGGTACTTCGGCGTGCCCGAGAACCCGGTCGGCACACCGTATTACGACCTGCTGGGCCAGATGGCGCAGCTCTCGACGGCCAGCCCGTGGATGCGCCTGCCCGCCCTGCTCGCGGGCATCGTGACCTGGCTGGTCATCAGCCGCGAGGTGATTCCGCGTCTGGGTGCGCGCGTGCGCTTCGACCGGGTGGCGGTGTGGACCGGCGCCCTGGGCTTCCTCGCGGTGTGGATGCCGTACAACAACGGCCTGCGGCCCGAGCCGATCGAGGCGCTGGGCGTCCTGCTGACCTGGGTGTCGGTCGAGCGCGCCATCGCCACCCGCCGGGTGCTGCCGTACGCGATCGCCGGGCTCATCGGCGCGTTCACCGTCACCGCCGGGCCCTCCGGCATCATCTGTATCGCGCCGCTGCTGGCCGGAATTCGGCCGCTGTGGCGGGCGGTCGACGCCCGCGCCAAGGCCATGAGCGCACCGGTCGCGCCGGACGCGGGTTTGTTCGCGATCCTGCGGGCGCGCGGGGTCGGCTATCTCGCCCTGCTCGCGCCGGTGGCCGCGGCGGGCGTGGTGGTGCTGGCGGTGGCCTTCGCCGATCAGCCGCTCGCCGCCATGTTCGAGATGCAGCGGGTGCACGAGCTCGCCGAGCCGTACGTGCAGTGGTACAACGAATATCTGCGCTACCAGTACCTTTTCATGCCCACCATCGATGGTTCGGTGGCGCGCAAGTTCGGCATGTTCATGCTGTGGGCGGGCCTGATCGCCTGCGCCGTGGTGCTTTTGCGCAAGGGCGGGCGGATTCCGTTCACCGCGGCCGGCCCGGCCCGGCGGCTGCTGGGCACCTGCGTCGGGGTCATGCTGCTGATGGCCACGACCCCCACCAAGTGGACCCATCACAACGGCGTCTACGCCGGATTGGCCGGTGCGGTAGCGGTTCTCGCCGCCGTGGCGGTCGGGCCGCGCGTCATGCGCTCGCCGCGCAACCGGGCGCTGTTCGCCGCCGTGCTGGCCTTCGTCATGGCCATCACCTTCTCCAGCATCAACGGCTACTGGTACGTGTCCAATCACGGGATCCCGTGGAACGACAAGCCGGTGGTGCTGGCCGGGCTCGGGCTGAACAAGCTCTTCCTGCTGGCCGCGCTGGCGCTGCTCGCGCTGGCCGGATGGTTCCATGTGCGAGCGCCGGAACCGGTGGGCCCGCACCGGATTTCGCGCCGGGCCTGGCGGGTGGTGGCGCTGCCGCCGCTCACGATCATCGCCGCGTTCATGGTGCTGTTCGAGATCGCCTCCATGGCCAAGGGCGCGGTGGCGCAGTATCCGGCGTTCTCGCTGGCCAAGTCGAACGTCGGCGCACTGACCGGCAACGCCTGCGGGCTCGGGCACGAGGTGCTGGTGGAGACCGATCCGAACCGGGGCATGCTGACCCCGGTGACCGGGGATGCCTTCGCCGCCTTCGGGGCCGACGCCACGGGCTTCGTACCCGGCGGCGTGGCAACGGATCTGACCGCCGACGACGAGGTGGACTCCAGTGCCATCACCACCGCGGTCACCGAGGAGGCCGACGAGGTCGCCGGAACGACAACGGCCGCACTGCCGTTCGGCCTGAACCCGGCCACCACGCCGGTGCTGGGGACCTTCGGCACCGAGGAGGCGACCGCCTCGCTCACCACGGGCTGGTACCGCCTGCCCGCAGTCGCCGACCGGACCGGGCTGATCGCGCTGTCGGCGGCCGGGCGCATTCGCTCCTTCGACAAGGACGGCGTCGCCACCGCCGGGCAGAGCGTCGAGATCGAGTACGGCACGGCCGATTCCGGTGATGAGCCGCGGGCGCTGGGGCGGGTGACGCCGATCGACGTCGGCCCGGTGCCGACGTGGCGCAACCTGCGGGTGCCGTTCACCGACATTCCGGCCGAGGCCACGGTGATCCGGGTGCTGGCCACCGACACCAGCCGCGACGGCAAGCAGTGGGTGGCGCTCACCCCGCCGCGGATGCCGGAGACCCGCACGCTGCAGGACGTCGTCGGCTCGACCGCGCCGGTGCTGCTGGATTGGGCGGTGGGACTGCAGTTCCCGTGCCAGCGGCCCTTCGATCACCGGTTCGGCATCGCCGAGACGCCGGAGTACCGGATCCTGCCCGATCGCGGCGGGGCCAAGGACACCAACACCTGGCAGGGTCACGCCGGTGGCGGCCCGCTGGGCTGGAGCCATATGCTGCTGCGCGCCCAGACCCAGTCCACCTACCTGAACAAGGCGTGGCGCAGCGACTGGGGCGAGCTGCAGCGGTTCATCCGCATCGACGACACGGCGATCCCGGCGCGCCCGGCGATCACCCCCGAATCCCGTTCGGGCATGTGGAGTCCCGGGCCGATCAATGTGAAGGGCTGGCAGTAGCACGGAAACCGCGCCCGCTGCCGAGGGAGCGGGCGCGGTGCGTGAGGCGCGGTGCGTGAGGCGCGGTGCGTGAGGCGCGGTGCGTGAGGCGCGGTGCGCCTACGGCCCCGACTCGCCGCGGAGTTTCCGGACCTGGGCGACGGTGAGGGCGCTGAGCTGTTGTGCGTCCGGCTCTTTCGCGCCGGACATGGCGATCTGCACCACGGTGGAGCCGACCAGGGCCAGGCTCACCGCGGAGTAGAGGGTGAAGCCCTGGCTCGTGGTGACCACGCGGTAGGCGGTGGCGGCATCGCCGGCCGCCGGCTGCTCGAGGCTGCCGACGCGGAACTCGATGGTGGCGGACGGGTCGGCGGCATCGGTGCCGGAGTAGCTGCCGCAGTCGCGCAGCAGGGTCTGGACCGCCGTGAAGGCCCGGGCCGCACCGTCTCCGGCGTAGGCGGCGGCGTCGATGTCGATGCTCGCGAAATCCAGGCCGCCGAAGGTGGCGGTCGCTCGCGCGGCCGCGTCGGGGGCCTGTTGTGCGACGGGGGCCAGCACCTTCGCGCACTGCGCCGGGTCGGTGCTCGAACCCGAGCCGGCGGTGCTGCCCGCGGCCGGATCCGGCAGGGCCGCATACCCGTCGGGTAGCGCCTGCGCGTCCAGGATCGCGGCGCGCAGTGCGGGTGAATCGGGAACCGGGCCCTCGGCCCGTACCGTGGGCGGCGCCACCGCGGGCCCCAGCGGCGGCAGGGCCGGGGCGGTGTCGTCCTTGCCGCAGGCCGCCAGGGTCAGCGCCAGCACGCCGGTCAGCGCCACGAATGTGGTGCGCGCGCCCGGGATCACGGATGCGGTCGTGCCGGTGCCCCTCACGCGCCCCACTGCACCTGCGTCCGAAGCACCTGGCGCAGCGTCACATTGCTCTGCGGGTCGCGGTAGGTCTGGTTGCCGCCCACTTCGACCGATCCCGACACCGGCAGCGGCAGACCGAGATCGACGGTGATCACGCCGTTGCCGTGCATGAGGTAGTCCATGATCTCCAGCTGCCCGGCCTCGTTGGGCAGGTGCCACACCGTGGATTTGGGGGTCTGGGTGACGTCGAGGGAGATGGTCAGCAGATTGCCGTCGCGGTGGGTGAGCGTCGCGGTGGTGACCTGCTCCAGGGGCACGCTGCCCGAGACCTGCTGGCGCACGGTCCACACCGCGCCCTCGCCGACCGGCTCGTCCGGGAACGCGATCGACTGGTACACGGCCTGATAGAACGCCTGCTCCAGGGCGGCGCGCGCGGCGTCGGAGGTCGCGGGCTTGGGCGCCATGCGCAGCGCGGTGATCGCGCCCGCGTCGCTGATGTCGAAGCCCGCGCGCGAGCCGTCGGCGGCGAGCAGCGCCTTGGCCAGGGCGGGATCGGGGGAGGTGACGCTGCCCAGGGTCAGTTCGACGCCGTCGCTGCCGGCCTCGGCGGTGAAGGGGATGGTCACCCCGGGCGGCGAGAAGTCCCGCACCGCCTGGGAATTGATCTGCTGCTCGATGTGGTGATCGGTGCGCAGGGTGACCTGCTGGGTGGTGCCCGCCTCGACCCCGGGCCGCAACCGGGCCCGCGGTTCGGCGCCCGGCTCGACCACGGTGGTGGTCACCGCGGCGATGGGCATGGTCACTTCCTTGCCGATGCCGACGACGGGTTCGACGCCCTCGTTCTCGGTCGTGGTCTCCGAGCCCGCGCTGCACCCGGCGCTCAGCGCGGAGAAGGTGACGGCGAGGACCATGAGCAGCACACTCGGTCGAGGATTCCGATGACCCGGGCGCGTTCGGCCCGCGGGGCCGGAACAGCGTGCGGTGGCAGGCGCCGAGCTGGGGGATGAAGACAACACCGTCACGTCGAACAGGTTACGGCCACTTCCTGAAAATCAGCTGGGATGCGAGCGCGCCCGGGCGCCGGCGCCTTCGCACCCCTCGCAGCGCGTACCGAACGGCCCGTTCGCACGCCGAGCGCGGGGCAGGCAATTGCCATAGGGAATGATGTCAACCGTGAGTACCGACCGGCCGCGCGAATCCGGCGCAGACGAACCAGACGAGTCGCCCGGCGACAGCACGCCCGCCGGCGCCGCCGCGGACCGCGCTCCGGCCGCCGCGGAGACCGCGGCCGAGCCCGCGTCGCTCGCGAAGGAGTCCGGTTCCGCCGCACGGGCGGCGGGCGCGGAGAAGACCGAGGCCACCGGCCCGGACGTCACGGCCGAGACGACCGGCGACGCCGCCGACACCGGCGCGGACCCGGTGACCGAGTCCGCCGCCGACACGGCCGAGTCCGCCACAGCCACCGCGGCCGAGTCCGCCGATGACGTCCCCGCCCGGCCCAAGCGCCTGCGCACCGTGCTCGCCCTGGCGGCCGTGCTGCTCGGCCTGGACCTGCTCACCAAGATCATCATGGTTGCCCAGCTCACGCCCGGCGAACCGGTGTACCTGATCGGCAAGACCGTTCGCCTGTCCCTGGTCCGCAACCCCGGCGCGGCCTTCTCCATGGGCGGCACGGGCATGACCTGGCTGCTGACCCTGATCGCCACCGCCGTCGTGATAGGCGTGATCCGCATCGGCAGTACGCTGCGCTCGCTGCCGTGGGCCATCGGCCTGGGCATGGTGCTGGGCGGCGCGCTGGGCAACCTGGTCGACCGGCTGTTCCGCGCACCCGGCCCGCTGCAGGGGCACGTGGTGGATTTCATGGCCGTGGGCTGGTGGCCGGTATTCAACGTGGCCGATTCGGCCATCGTCTGCGGCGCGATCCTGCTGGTCACCCTGACGCTGTTCGGCTTCGAACCCGACGGGACCCGTATGCAGCGCGCCGAGGACGAGAAGGAGGACGAGACCGCATGAGAGAAACCCGCAGTATGCCGGTGCCCGACGGCCTGGACGGCATGCGTGTCGACGCCGGCCTGTCCCGGTTGCTCGGCCTGTCGCGCACGGCCGTGGCCGCCATGGCCGAGGACGGCTCGGTACAGCTGGACGGGGTGGCGGCGGGCAAGTCCGACCGGCTCAACGCGGGCTCCTGGCTCGAGGTCGAATTCCCCGAGCCCAAGCGCGAACTCGTGGTCGAGGCCACCCCGGTGGACGGGATGCGGATTCTCTACGCCGACGACGACATCGTGGCCGTGGACAAGCCGGTGGGCGTGGCCGCGCACACCGGCGTCGGCTGGAGCGGGCCCACGGTGGTGGGCGGGCTGGCCGCCATGGGCTACCGCATCTCCACTTCCGGCGCGCACGAGCGCCAGGGCATCGTGCACCGGCTGGACGTGGGCACCTCCGGGGTCATGGTGGTGGCACAGTCCGAGCACGCCTACACCGTGCTCAAGCGCGCCTTCAAACAGCGCACCGTGGACAAGCGCTATCACGCGCTGGTGCAGGGTCATCCGGATCCCAGCAGCGGCACCATCGACGCGCCCATCGGCCGCGCGCGCGGCAACGACTGGAAGTTCGCGGTCACCGCGGACGGCCGCCCGAGCGTCACGCACTACGACACCGTGGAAGCGTTCCAGGCGGCGAGCCTGCTCGACATTCACCTGGAAACCGGTCGCACACACCAGATTCGGGTGCACTTCTCCGCGGTGCGCCATCCCTGCTGCGGCGATCTCACCTACGGCGCGGACCCGCGCCTGGCCGAGCGGCTCGGACTGGAGCGGCAGTGGCTGCACGCGCGTCAGCTCGGGTTCAACCATCCGGCCGACGGCCGCTGGATCGAGATCACCAGCGAGTACCCCGCCGACCTCGAGCACGCGCTGGACGTGCTCCGCGCGCACTAGTGCGGACCGGCGATCGGAGGCGGCTCGCGATCGCCACCGCCACAGCGGCTTTCGCCGCCTTCGTCTACGGCCTCGGGGTGGCTGTTCCGCCGCGGCCCGCGGTCATCGCCACCGATCGGCTCGGCCCGGAGAACGGGGAGCCGGTCGCGGAGTATCTGGCCCGCGCCCGGGCGTCGCTCGCGGGTGCGGACGGTACCGCCGGGCACTGGGCGCTGCTGTCCTTCACCACGGGCATCACCGCCGATCGAAGTCCGGAATACGCGGGCGGACTGCGCATTTCGGAGATCACCTACCACGTGCCGCTGGATCGGGTGCGCACGCCGATCGTCACCGTGCCGGTGCCCGCCGGTGACGAGGCCGCCCGTGCCTCGGTGAAAGCCGCTGCGTACCAAGTGGAATACCTCGCGCCGCTGGACGCTCGCGCCGTGCGCGTCAACGCGGTCACCGCCGCCCGGTTGCGCGCGAACTGCGCCTGCGTCGTGGGAATCGTGGTGTACGGGACGCTGCCCGAACTGCGGGCCCTGGCCCTGCTGCCAAGCGTCCGGGCCGTCGAGGCGCTGCCCGCGGACGCTCCCGCGGGCGTGTTCGCCCTGGTTCCCCTGCTCCCGGAATCGGACCTGCTGGCCGTCCCCGGCCCGGACGACGGACCGGTTCCCACCGACTGACGGTTCGGACCGGTCGCCGCCGGCCGTCCGGCGCGGCACGCGCGCACCGGGCCGGTGTCGCTCGTGGCCCGCCGCCGAAAGTCTTGGGCGGCAGGCCCGCCGGTCATGATCGATGCGCCCGTGCGATCCCCGCGGCCCCGGCCGCGCCGCCGTATGCGACACACCCGGAATGCATGATTCGCGCCGATGGTGTGCAATCGAATCGGGTATTCGGAGTGGCGCATTGTCGACCTATCACGGGCGTATGTCGACGTCCGGAAAAGTTTGCTGGCGGCGAAATTTGGTTTGCTGAAACCCAGTGAAACCGGACAGTATTCGAAACCGGGAGGTATTCTTTTCCTGCCACCGGGGGAAATGAGAAGAGACGCCGTAAATCTCGGGCAAATGCCGTGTGTCGCTACCGGCACATGTGTAGCGTCCTGAAATCGTAAAGTCTTCAGCGCGAGTGGTGGCTCAGTGTTCGGTATTGATAGCTGTCTCAAACGCATCATGGATATCCCCGGTGCGCGGAGTGTGACGCTCGTCGACGCGGCGAGTGGTCTGTCCGTCGCCGCCGCCGGTAGTCACGACCTGCTCGACCAGCACGAGGACGCGGCCAGTACCACCGAGGTGGTCCGGGCGGTGCTGCAGTGCCCGGCGCTGATCAACAGCGCCTACGGCGACGACATCACCGAGATCATTGTCTGCGGCAGCGGCGGATATCACCTGCTGAATCTGGTGAACGGCGACTACGAGGGCCGGCTATTCGTGCACGTGCTCTTCGACGACGCGACCGGCAACCTCGGCATGGCGCGATTCCGGATCCGCGGGATTCTGTCCGAATTGGTCGAAGGCGATCATGAGCGGTGAACTCGCCGTCGAATTGCGGCGGCTCGAGCAGCAGGGCAGCACCGGTGTCCTGCGCACCGGCGACGGCGCCTTCCATCTCACCGACGGCGCGATCACGCGGGCAGACTGCCGCCGCACCACCGGGCTCGACCGGCTGGTCATCGAGGCGGGCGTGGCCACCGCGGAGGACTGGCGCGCCGCCGAGGGCGGCAACGGCGGTTCGCTGCTGCGCACCCCGCAGCTGGAAACCCTTGCGGTGCTGTCGGTCTTCGACGCCGCCTACTTTCTGCTCGCCAACGCCTCGGCCCCGGAGTTCAAACCCGCGCCCGCGCACTGGCTGGCCCCCGTCTGTCATCTCACCCCGCGCGCCATCGTGGACGAATGCGCGCGCCGCGGCGATCCCGAGGCCGGGCTCTGGCCCGCCACCATGGTCGATCGCGTGCCGGTGGTCCCGGTGCGGCGGGTGCGCACCCAGCGGGTGGTGCTGACCGGCGGCCAGGCCGAGGTGCTCGCGGCCGCCGATTCCCGGCGCAGCATCACCGGGATCGCACATGAATTGGGCCGCACCACCTTCGGCTGTCTGCAGGCGGTGCGCGACCTCACCGCGGTGGGCCTGATCGTGGAGCCCGCGCGGGCCGGGTCGACGCCCGCCCCGCTCGTCATGACCGACTCGGTGGTGGTCACCCCCGCCGCGGCCGCGCCGGCGGGCCTGCCCCGCCGCCGGGCCCGCCAGTCCGCGGCGGTCACCGCCGCCGAGCGCTGGCAGCCGGTCGATCGTGACGTCCTCGTGCGCGTGCGCGCGGCCCTGGAAGAGCTTGCGTGACAGCGCGCAGGAGATCGTTCGGCGATTTGATGGGAAGGTTGACCAAGGTGGCGATGTCCGGACCCGAACCGAACACGGTGTTACCGGCGCAGCTGCAGGCTCTACGCACACGCGTCCCGCAGCTGACCGGAGCGCTGGTGGCCTCCACCGACGGCCTACTCATCGCCCACGACCTGCCGACCCACATCGAGCCGACGGGTATGGCCGCGCTCAGCGCCTCGCAGTTGGCGCTCTCGCATCGGCTGGCCACCACCGCGCACGGCGGCAACTTCCGCGAAGTGGTGGTGCGCGGTGAGGGCGGGTACGTGGTGATCTACGCGGCGGGCTGGACCGCCGCGCTCACGGTTTTGGCGGGCCCCGAGGTGAACGTGGGCCGGCTCCACCTGGAGTCGCGCCCCGTTGCCCGCACCATCGCCGACCATCTGTCGGCGGCGAACGACCTCGGAAAGCACCAGAAGAAGAACACCGATTGAAAGGAACGCCATGTCCAACATGGATATCGCGCTGAAGGACATGATGGTGATCGACGGCGCCGTCGGCGCCGCCGTGGTCGACTACAACAGCGGCATGGCCCTGGGCCTGCTCGGCAGCTCGAAGGCGCTGGACCTGCAGGTCGCGGCGGCGGGCAACACCGAGGTGGTGCGCGCCAAGATGCGCACCATCGAACAGCTGGCCCTGAACGAGGAGATCGAGGACATCCTCATCACCCTGGGCAGCCAGTACCACATCATCCGCCCGATGACGGGCCGGAAGTCCAAGGGCCTGTTCCTGTATCTGGCCCTGGACAAGGTGCGGGCCAACCTGGCGCTGGCCCGGCACCGGCTCAAGGGCATCGAAGAGGATCTGGAGGTCTAGTCGCACGGGCTCGGCCCGAGGTCCGCTCGTATCGCGACGTCCGGTGAGTGCGCCCGGGTCCCGTGCGAGGCGGCCGTCCCCACGCGGAGACCTCCGGTACGGCCGGAGGTCACCGCGGGGCGCGCATCCGCGTCTTCCCGCCCTTGCCGCCGTGCGATCGCACCGTCCGTGAGAGTGTGGTGCCCACGCACCGATCACGAAAAGGGATGGGGTCCGATGGATTTGACGACCGCGCAGGCCGATCGAGCAGCGGGGGTGCTGCTGGGCACCGCGGCCGGTGACGCGCTCGGGGCGGGGTACGAATTCACCCATCCGGGTCCGGACCGCGTCATCGACATGATCGGCGGGGGCGCGTTCGATTGGGCTCCCGGCGAGTGGACCGACGACACCTCGATGGCCATCGCGGTGGCGCGCGGCCTGGTGCGGGCCGGAAACCTGCACGAGCCCAGCGGATTGGACGCCACGGCGGCCGAATTCGTCGCGTGGTGGGATTCGAAGCCTGCCGACATCGGCGCCCAGACCTCCCAGGTGTTGCAGTGGCGCAGCACATCCGGGCGCGACATGCAGATTCGCGCCCACGAACTCGGCGGGCTCAAGGCCGGGAACGGTTCGCTCATGCGCACCGCTCCGGTGGCGCTGGGCTACCTCGACGACGAAACCAACTGCGGCAGAGCCGCCGCGCTGATCAGCTCGCTCACCCACTACGACCCGCAGGCGATGCAGGCGTGCACGCTGTGGTCCCTGGCGATCCGGCACGCGGTGCTGCACGGGGACTACGCCGGTGTGCGGCAATCACTGTGGGCGGTGGACGCCGCCTTCTGGGAACCGCTGCTCGACACCGCCGAACACGGCACACCCGCGGACTTCCCGAAGAACGGCTGGGTGGTGCACGCGCTGCAGACCGCCTGGTGGGCCATCACCCATACCGATTCGCTGCCCGCCGCACTGGAATCGGCGGTGCGGGCGGGCGGTGACACCGACACCACCGCGGCCATCGCGGGCGGGCTGCTCGGCGCCCGCTGGGGCGCGTCGGCGATTCCGGAGCGCTGGCTCGGGCTGCTGCACGGCTACCCCGGCCACCGTGCCGAGGATCTGCGCAATCTGACAGACCTGATCCTCGAACGCCGCACCGGATCCGCGACCGGCTGACTCCGTCCGGGCTGCCGAGCCAGGCGCGTGTGCGGAATCAGTCCGCCAGGCGCACCACGCCGTCGAGATAGCGCCGGCAGCGACCGGCCAGTCGCACCCGGTCGCCGGACAGCGAACAGCGCAGCGCCCCACCGCGTTTGGACAACTGCCGGGCGGTGAGGGTGGTCCGGCCGAGGTCGGCCGACCACAGCGGTGCGAGCTGGGCGTGCGCGGATCCGGTCACCGGATCCTCCGGGACGCCGACCCCGGGCGCGAACACCCGCGAGACGAAATCGACCTCCTCGCCCAAAGCGGTCAGGATGGCCGCCCGGCCGAGCTTCGGGAAGGCCGCGAAATCCGGGCGTGCGTCGCGGACCTCGTGTTCGGCGGTGAGCACGAGCACCACGTCGGTGCCCTCGAAGGCGCGCAGCGGCCGCACGCCCAGCGCCCGCGCCAGCAGGCGCGGAATGTCATCCTGCACATCGATTTCCACCGAGGGCACCGACGGCAGATCCAGCACCAGATCGTCGCGATCGCGATCCACCCGCAGCCAGCCGCTGCGAGTGTAGAAGTGCACGCGGTCCGCGCCCGGATGCATGTCGTCCAGAATCTGCGCGGCCGCGGCCAGGGTGGCGTGCCCGCACAGGTCGACCTCGACCTGCGGGGTGAACCAGCGCAGATGAAAGGCGGGTGAGTTGTCCGGCGGCGCACCGGCGTCCGGCGGCAGGGCGGAGGTGTAGAAGGCGGTCTCGGCGAGGTTGTTCTCCTCGGCGAGCTGTTGTAGCAGCTCGTCGGTGAGCCAGGAGAGCAGTGGCATGACCGCCGCCGGGTTGCCCGAGAACGGTGCGTCGGCGAACGCGTCGATCTGGTGCAGCAGGACCTCCATGAGCCCCAAAGTACCCCGCGCGTCAATGACAGCCCCGGACAAGGCAGTTCACGGCGAGCCGAAACATGCGACCAGTACGCGTTTACGCGAAAGCGGCGATGCACCTGTAGGGTGCACCGCCGCTCGGTGTTCGGTCCCGCTCCGGAATCAGCGGGGCATCATGGCTTTTCGCCCGGGGAGGTCGGCAGCAGGTGCGGGGTCTCGCCCTGCAGCCGGGCGCTGATGTACCACGCCACCTCCACCAGCACGATGCCGATCGCGCCCAGGATGCACGCCCACGTGGTGAAGGCGGCGTTGGTGGGATCGAGCTTGAAGAACTCGCGGGTGAACGGCAGCGCGAACAGAACCAGGTAGCCCACAACGGATCCCGCGACCAGCAGCACCTTCCACCACACCCACGGGCGGGCCACGATGGCCAGCACCCAGACCGCGATGATCAGCAGCGTGATCAGCGCGGTGGTGCCCGCCTGGACCTTCTGCGTCTCGGTCGCGTCCGGGCCCTGGTACGACATGAGGTACGAGATGAAGGTCATGATCCCGATGACCAGGCCGGACGGAATCGCCAATCGCATGACGCGCTTGACGAATCCGGTGCGCGCGCGTTCGTTGTTCGGCGCGAGCGAGAGGATGAAGGCCGGGATGCCGATGGTGAACCAGGCCGCGATCGTCACGTGGCGCGGCAGGAAGGGGTAGCCGATGGCCTCGTAGTGGAAGATCTGCGAGCCCACCCCGGCGATGCCGACGAGGAAGGCCAGCACCACCGAGTAGACGGTCTTGGTGAGGAACAGGTTGGAGACCCGCTCGATGTTGCCGATCACCCGGCGGCCCTCGCCGACCACGTAGGGCAGGGTCGCGAACTTGTTGTCCAGCAGCACGATCTGCGCCACCGAGCGGGTAGCCGGGCTGCCCGAGCCCATGGCGACGCCGATGTCGGCGTCCTTGAGGGCGAGCACGTCGTTCACGCCGTCACCGGTCATGGCCACGGTGTGCCCGCGCGACTGCAACGCGCCGACCATGGCCCGCTTCTGATCCGGGCGCACCCGGCCGAACACCGTCTCGTTCTCCAGCACATCGGCGAGTTCGCCTTGATCGCTGGGCAATTGGCGGGCGTCCACGGCGTGCGCGCCGCCGGTCAGGCCCAGCGAGGAGGCGACCGCGCCGACCGAGACCGCGTTGTCGCCGGAGATGACCTTGGTGGCCACGTGCTGGGAGGCGAAGTACTCCAGGGTGTCCTGGGCGTCGGGGCGGATCCGCTGCTCCAGCACCACCAGCGCGGCGGGGGTCACGGTGCCGGGGGCGTCCGCGGCGTCCACGGGACGGTCGCTGCTCGCCAGCAGTAGCACGCGCAGGCCTTGCGCGCCGATTTCCTGTGCGGTGGAGGCGATGTCGCTGTTCGAGTCCAGCAGCACGTCGGGCGCACCGAGGAGCCAGTTGCCGTGCTCGCCGAAGGAGAAGCCGCTCCATTTCTTGGCCGAGGAGAACGGCGCGACACCGCTGGTCCGCCAGCCCGGGTTGTCCGGCAGCGCCTCGGCGATGGCCAGCACGCTGGCGTTGGGCCGCGGGTCGTTGGCCGCCAGCGCCGCCAGCACCTGCCGCAGATCCTGCGATCCGCCGGCGCCGGAACCGGATTCGCCGTTCAGCGCGAGCGCAGCGCCGACGCTGTCGCCGTCCACCGGCCGGATCTCGCCCAGCCGCATGCCGTTCTCGGTGAGGGTGCCGGTCTTGTCCGCGCACACCACGTCCACCCGGGCCAGGCCCTCGATGGCGGGTAGCTCCTGCACCAGGCACTGCCGCCGGCCCAGGCGCACCACGCCCACCGCGAAGGCGATGGAGGTCATCAGCACCAGGCCCTCGGGCACCATGGGCACCAGTGCCGCCACCATGCCGTTGACCGCGGGCCGCCACGACTCCCCGCTGGAGACCAGCTGGTTGTAGATGGACAGCAGGCCCGCCGGAATCAGCAGGTAGGTGATGACCTTCAGGATGGTGTTGATGCCGTTGCGCAGTTCGGAATTGACCAGCGTGAACTTGCTGGCCTCGTCGGCGAGCTTGGCCGCGTAGGCGTCCTTGCCCACCTTGGTCGCCCGGTAGGCGCCGCTGCCGGAGACCACGAAACTGCCCGACATGACCGGCGCCCCAACGCTTTTGTCGATCGGGTCGGCCTCGCCGGTGAGCAGCGACTCGTCCACCTCGAGCAGTTCGGCCTCGATGACCTCGCCGTCGACCACGATCTGATCGCCGGGGCCGAGTTCGATGATGTCGTCGAGCACCACCTCCTGCGGCGCCACGGCCTGCGCCTTCCCCTCGCGCCGGACCATCGGCTGGGCCTGCCCGACGATCGCGAGCTGGTCCAGGGTCTTCTTGGCGCGCACCTCCTGGAAGATGCCGATGGCGCTGTTGGCCACGATGAGCAGGCCGAACATGCCGTCGATGATCGAGCCGGTGGCCAGCACGAGAATGAACAGCACGCCGAGAATGGCGTTGATCCGCGTGAAGATGTTGGCTCGGACGATCTCGCGGACCGAGCGGCTGGCGCGCTCGGGAACGTCGTTGGTGAGCCCGTCGCGGCGGCGCTGGTCGACCTCGGCCGAGGTCAATCCGGTCGCCGGTGGGCTGGCGGGCGTCGCGGCCTGCGCAGTGATCGACATGATCGACAGCCTAGGCCGTCGAACGGCCGGAAACCGGTTCGGCCAGGTGGCGGGCGCGCGCGTCGCCGCGGCCGAATTGGACGTCCGATATTCGATATCCGGTGATAGTTGCGCACGCTAACGTAGTGGGAGTGGATGATCCGCGCTCGACCCCGGAAGCGGCCGCGGACGGCGGCGCGATCGGCACCCATACCGTGCCGGCCCCGGCCGGGCGCGACCTCGGCATCACCTTCGGGGTTGGCGCGTATTTCATCTGGGGACTGTTCCCCGCGTTCTTCGGACTGCTGGCCTTCGCGAGCCCGGTCGAGGTACTGGCCGAGCGCATTCTGTGGACCCTCGTCGTCGCCCTGCTCCTGCTGTTCGCGGCCGGGCGTTTGCGGGAACTGCGGCGGATCGACGCGCGCACCTGGCGGCTGGCCGCGGCGGCGTCGCTGGCGCTGTCCATCAACTGGGGCGTGTACGTCTACGGCGTCATCTCCGAGCAGGTGGTGCAGTGCGCCCTCGGATATTTCATCAATCCGCTGGTGACGGTGGCGTTCGGCGTGCTGATCTTCCGGGAGCGGCTGCGCCGGCCGCAGTGGCTCGCGCTGGCCCTGGGCGCGATCGCGGTCGTGGTGCTGACCATCGATTACGGCAGCCCGCCCTGGATCGCGCTCGTGCTGGCCTGCTCGTTCGCGGTGTACGGACTGGTCAAGAAGGTGATCCGGCTCGAGGCGCTGCCCGGGCTCGCCGCCGAGGGACTGGCCGCGGCGCCGTTCGCGGTGATCGCGGTGGTGGTGCTGGCGCTCACCGGGAACGCCACCTTCGGGTCCTCGGGGTCGCATACCGCGCTGCTCATGGTCACCGGCCCGGTGACCCTGGTCCCGCTGCTGCTGTTCGCGCTGGCCGCGCCCCGGGTTCCCTTGTCCACCATGGGAATCCTGCAGTACCTGACGCCCGCGCTGCAGTTGAGCTGGGGTGTCCTCGTGGGGCACGAACCCATGCCCGCCTCGCGCTGGGCGGGGTTCGCGCTGATCTGGATCGCACTGGGGATCTTCACCGTGGACGCCCTGCGGCGGGCGCGGCGGCCCGCGATCGCCGCGGTCTGACCCGCGGCCCTCCGCGGCGGCGTCGCCCGGTCCCGATCCACGCGGACGCATCCGCCCCGGTCGGCGCCGCCGTCATTTTCCGGGGCTTGTCTGAAATGGGGGCAGTTCAGTATGTTCCCGGCGAGACGGCAGGCCCCGCCGTCCGGAAAGGAAACTCCCCATGCGCACTCGCTATCGTGCCGGAATCCTCGCCAGCGCCCTTCTGTTCGCCCCGATCGCCGCCGCGGCCACCGCCGCCGCCGTGCCCCTGACCCCGTCGCCCGCCCCCGCCGACCAGGTCGCTCAGGTCTGCACCATGCAGTACCCCGCCAGCCTGCTGTGCCAGCTGGGCAGCCTGTCCGCCGACTCGGGCTCCGGCGGGAAGTAGCCCGCCACTCGACCCGGCCCGCCGGCCCATGGTGACCGTCGTCACCCGGGGGTTGGCGGGCCGCTCCGTTTCCGGATAGCTTCGAAGGCGTGGCGGTGCTCCTGTCGGCCGACTTGTACCGGTCCAGGGTCGGGATCGCCACGAGCACAGGAGTTTTCCCATAACCATCCAGTTCAACCACACCATTGTCGCGAGCAAGAACAATCGGGAAACGGCCGAATTCTGGGCCGACATCCTCGGCCTGACGGTGGGAGCGGAATGGGGTCCGTTCATCGCGCTCGAAGTCGCGAACGGCGTCACCTTCGATTTCGCCACCGTGCCGCCCGATCTGCCGGGCGGGCTGAATCCCACGCACTACGCGTTCCTGGTCTCGGAAGCCGAATTCGACGCGGCGTACTCGAATATCCAGCGCCGCGGGCTCACCTACTGGGCGGATCCGCAGCGTAAGGGCGAGAACGAGATCAATCACAATGACGGGGGCCGGGGCATCTACTTCCTCGATCCCAGCGGCCACTACCTGGAGCTGATCACCGTTCCCTACGGTGGCTGGCCCGCACGGTAGTTCGTCGCGCGCGGTTCACGACCTCGTACCCGCCGCACGCGGCGGGTACGAGGCCCGCGCTCAGGCCGAGACCGCGGTGCCCAGCGACTGCGCGCCCAGGAACTTCGGCGCGAACTTCTCGTAGAAGCGATCCAGCTCGCGAATCTCGAAACCCGCGTCCTCCAGCATGATTCGCACATCGCGATTCAGATTGCAGCCGCCGAACAGGGTGTTCTGCACGGGGTTCAGGCGCTGCTGCCACTTCTGCACGCCGGGATCCGGTGCGAGTCCGTGCTCGGCGAAATGCAGGGTGCCGCCGGGGGCGAGCACCCGCCGCAGCTCGGCCAGCGCGGCCTGCACATCGGGAATCGTGCACAGGGTCCAGGTGGTCAGGGCCGAATCGAAACTGTTGTCCGCGAACGGAAGTGACTGTCCGTCCAGGCCGGAGCGCTCGACCGGGACGGTGGAGCGCGCCACCCGCCCGGCCGCCATGGCCCAGCCCCGATCGGCCGGTTCGACCGCGCTCACCGAGGTCACCGCCGCCGGATAGAACGGGACGTTGCGGCCCGAGCCGAAGCCGATCTCGACCACGCGCCCGCGCAGTCCGGCGCAGGCCTTCTCACGCACCGGATCCAGCATCGCCGACCCGCACGTCTTGTCGATGATGTGCGGCAGCACCCGCTCCTCGTAGATTCCCACCTCACCACTCTCCCGATGAATCGGCGTGTGCGCCAGCTTCGGTGCGTGATCGGGATCCGCGTCGTGAGCCGGGCAGCCGCGGGCCCCTCGGATCCACGGTGGTCGCGTTGGCGCTGATCGATCGGTGCGGCGAGTTCTCCCCGAGGACCTGTCCGGCGATCGGCCACGGTTTCGATGATCGGCGTTCCAGGTACGACGGCAACTTGGTCGACCGGCGGACCGACCGTAAGCACCGGGCGGACCGGTCCCGAGCCGCAGGGCGGGGGCGACGACCGCCGCGCACGCGGGGTTCGGCGTCGCACGCCGTGCCGGGGGTCACGGGTGGATAACCGCTCGGACATGGGAAATAACCTCTGGGGCAGGGGCAGTAACGCTCCGCCACGCGTCATTGCCCGGGGTGGGGCGCGGTTCTACCGTGGAGCGGTGAGCACTGTGGCTTCCTCCCCGGTTCCGGCCGAATCGTCCACCCCGGTGGGCGGGTACGCGGCTCCCGAATTCGCGCCGCTGGTCCGGGCTTTCGCCCGGCGGATGGGCGGGCGGCCGGGGGCGGGCGCGGGGCTGGCGGTGCATCGGCACGGGGCGCCGCTGGTCGACGTGTGGGTCGGTGAGGCCGCGCCCGGGCAGGACTGGAGCGCCGGCACCGGATCGGTGGTCTTCTCCGCCACCAAGGGCATCGCGGCCACCGTCATCCACCGGCTCGCCGACCGCGGGCTGCTGGACTACGACACGCCGGTCGCCGCCTACTGGCCCGAGTTCGGTGCGCAGGGCAAGGAGCGAATCACGGTGCGGCAGTTGCTGTCTCATCGGGCAGGATTGTCGGGGCTGCCGGATATCGCGCGCGGGCTCGACGACGTCCTGGATCACCGGCTGATGGAGCGGCAGCTGGCGGCGGCGAAACCCGATCACCTGCTGGGGATTCCGACCTATCACGCGCTGACCTTCGGATGGCTGCTCGCGGGTCTGGCGCGGGCGGTCACCGGGCGCGGTATGGCCGAGCTGTTCCGGACCGAGATCGCCGAGCCGCTGGGCACCGACGGCATCCACCTCGGCCGGCCGGGGCCGGAGAGCGCCACGACCACCGCTGTGCTGCACGGGAATCGACTCGCGCCGGTGGGCAGCACCTACGCGTCGCTGGTGCTCGGGCGGGCCTACGGGTTCCCGGGCGCGGCGGGCGCGGCCGCGCGGGCGTTGTTCCTGCCCGGTCTGGAAGCCTTCGTCGAAGGCGATGATCCGCCCATCAACCACACCGAACTGCCCGCGGGCAACGGCATCTGCACGGCCTCGGGTCTGGCCACGCTCTACGGCGCGCTGGCGTGCGGCGGCATGTCGAACGGTCACCGATTCCTGACCCCGCGCACGATGCGGGCCGTGCGGCGCATCGAGTCCTACCGGCTCGACCACGCACTGTTCTACATCCCGATGCTCTGGCACATGGGGTATCACTCGCTGCCGGTGCCCGGCGCGCGCACCGGCTTCGGGCACATCGGGCTCGGCGGTTCCTTCGGCTGGGCCGATCCGAGTTCGGGCGTGTCGATCGGCTTCGTCCACAACCGCCTGGCCCTGCCCGCCCTGGCCACCGATCAGCTGGCCGCGGGCTGGGTGCTGCCCCTGACGATGCGCGGCGCCCGTGCGGCCCGCCGCGCTCCCGCCCGCCCGGCCGACCGCGCGGCCTGACCCCGCCTACTGCGAGTCCACCGCCAGCAGCCCGAACCTGTTGACGCTGGCGTGGTTGTGCCCGTCCGCGCTGGTGATCACGACCTCGGTCGGGTTGGTCAGCGCGATGGCGCAGAAGTTGTCCCCGTCCCGCTGAACGCTGATGGACAGCAGCCGCTTTCCCGCACCCTCCTGCCACTCCCGCATGCTCTCGTACAACCCCCGCATGGAAGTGCTCTCGAAGTACACGAGGTTCTGCTTGTTGGTCTCCGACATGATCAAGCTCCCATCACAGTCCCGCGGGGCGATGACGCCCCACACCCGTGATACCCCGCCCCATCGAACCCACGCCACCCGTTCCGCCGCTCTCAGTGCCGCAAAAGGTCTCGCGTCGCGGCAGCGGAATCCCGGGGCACGATGGCCCCGCGGGCGCGGTGAATCTCGAAGCCCGTCAGCGCATCCCGTCCACGCCCAGTCGCGGGCAATGGTGGTGGATGGCGCCCGCGAGCTCGTAGACCGAGACCGGGAGGGTGACGGCCGAGATGGAGACCGAGCCGTGGCCGAGACCGCGGTTTCCGCGGCTGAGGATGCGTGTGCGCAGCGAGGACCGGGACAGATAGGCGTCGGGGTCGCGCAGGGTGATGTTCAAGAAGCGTTGCCCCTGCACCCGGCCCACGTGAAGTCGTTCGATTTCGGGCCAGGTGACCGTGCCGAGGCGGTGATGGGTCAGTCCTCGGTCGGTGAGGACGAGTTCCGGAGCTCGGCGGAACAGTTGCCGTACAGCGCCGATCAGAGATCCGCCGAACAACAGCACCGTGACCATGCCGAGGGTGGCCGTCAGTGGTTCTTCGACGGTCACGAGCGCCGCGCCCAGCGCGACGAAGATGACGCAGCCGAGGGCGAGCGCGATTGTGCGCATCTTCGACGAGTGATAGACGGTTCTGCTACGCGCACCCGACATGAGCGACCCCTCCCGGCTCGAGGCATCGGACGACGGTGTCCGGCGCAATCCGTCTGCCTCACTTCGAATCTACGGACCTGGAGTCCGGACAGCCCCGGGATTTCGCGACGAGCCGCCCGCGCCCGGCCGCCCGGCTCCACGGGATCCGGCGATTAATTTTGGTCGCCGGAGGCGTCTGTGGTGGTGAACCGGTGTGACGAACGAAGGAGAAGCTGTGGCACGGGACGTGTGGGCGCTGGTGCACGCCGAACGGGCGGCGCTGGTCGCGGACCTCGCGACGGTGAGCGACGAGCAGTGGGAGACGCCGTCGCTGTGCCCGGGGTGGAGTGTGCACGACGTCGTGGCGCACCTGGTCGACACCGCGAGCACGACCCGGCTCGGGTTCGTCCTGGGGTTGGTGCGGGCCCGGTTCGACTTCGACGCCCAGAATGCCCGCGGTATCGAGCGTCAGCGCGGGGCGACGCCCGCGGAGACGCTGGAACGGCTGCGGTCCGTCGTCTCGCGCACTTCGACGCCGCCCGCGTCGCTGGACACGCGGCTGGTGGAAGAGGTGGTGCACGGGGAAGACATCCGGCGGCCGCTGGGGATCTCGCACAAGTATGCGGGGGAGGCGGTGGAGCGTGCGTTGCTGCTGCAGGCCCGGACCTCCCGATCCTTCGGCGGCGCCAAGGAATTGGTGGCGCTGGTGAGCGTCGTCGCCACCGACTCCGACCTGCGGCTCGGCGCGGGGCCCGAGGTGCGCGGCACCGTCCTCGCCCTGCTGCTGGCCCTGTCCGGACGACGCGACGCACTCACCGAACTGGACGGCCCGGGGGTCGAGACGCTCGCCGCCGCCCTCTGAAACCGTGCCTGCGGGCCGACGGCCCGCCACGCGCGGTGGCCACCCTCGCGTGGGCGGGCCGACCGCCGAGTCTCCGGGCTGGAGGCCGTGCGCGGGTACCCGCTCGGCGGCGTAGGCCGTGCTCGTCCGCAAAGCCGATCCCGCCGATCCTCGAAAGCTGCTCACCGGCAGGGGTATCCGTTCGCGATCCGGATTGCCATTATGTGCGCATGAGTCACCGTCTCGAGCTGCGCAGCGCCGACCTCCACGAAGTCCTGTCCTACCTCGGCTCCGAGCCGCGCGGCGAGGGGGCGGCGCGCCTGCTCGGCACGATGCGCGAGACGGCCGCCGGTCGCCAGCGCGGCCTCGAGGAACACGGAACCGCCTGGCCCTGACGATTCCCGCCGCCCTCGACCAGCTGGCGGCGGGCCGTCCCGACGACACCGGGGAGTCGGCGGCCGCGGCCTACGTGACCGCCCTTCAGATCGTCGTCGCCGGTCTCGGCTCCGAACCCGACACGGTCGGCGAGTACACCGACGCCCGCACGCACTTCGCGGAGCTGGACGCGGAGCTCGACCGCGTCGGCGTCCCCGCCGAGCTGCGCCCGACCCGGTTCCTCTTCGCCGAATTCCCCTTCCCGCTGCCGGATTCGGCCTCCGGTCCCGCCCTCGGCCACCTCCCGCTGTTCGACGCCGCCGAGGTCATCGACGCCTACCGGGCCGCGCTCGACCACGTTCACCCGCCCCACGCCGACACCCTGGCCGCCCTCACCGCCGCCCTCGAGTACCACCACGAGGAATGGGACGCCCTCCGCGAGGAACACGAGGACGCCGACAACCAGTACGTCTTCTTCGCGCTGTCCTGACCCGGGCTGGTGTCCGCCGCCGTCGGGTGCTCGGCGCGACGTGACCGCCCACGGCACGGCCGGCGGACCCGGCAGTGGTCGGGTTCGCTCGACGCCGTGTAACCGCCCGCCTGACGACCCCGGCGGTGGTCGGGCGCTCGATAGAACGTGACCTCCCGCCGGACGACCGGCGGCCTGCTGTCGGCCGGCTCGGATCGCTCGCACCGTGCAAGAGCTCGAGTTGCCCGCCGGCGAGCGAAGACCTTCCGCGGCCACGCCGCGCGGAGGATTCAGGCGGAGCGAGCAGCGCGGGCTTCCGGGTCGCAGACTGGGGGAGTGCAACTACCCGTGGGTGCGGTGATCTGTGCGTTCATCGCGGCGCTGCTGTTCGCGGTGTCCGCGGTGGCGCAGCAGCGGGCCGCGGCGGCGGTGCCGGAGGGCGAAGGGCTGCTGCGCACGCTGGTCCGCAATCCGCGCTGGTGGGCCGGGATCATCGGGGACGGTGGGGGATTCGCGTTCCAGGTCGCGGCCCTGGCCCTGGGTTCGGTGCTGGTGGTCCAGCCGATCCTGGTCACCTCCCTCGTCTTCGCGCTGCCGCTGGCGCAGCGCTTCGGGGCGGTGCGGGTCACGCCGCTCATGTGGGCCAACGCCCTCGCCCTGACCGCCGCGCTGGCCGTCTTCCTGATCGTGGGCGACCCGGCGGAAGGCGTCTCCGACGCACCGACCCGGCAGTGGGCGGGACCGCTCGGGGTGATCCTCGGCCTGGTGGTCGCGGCGGTGATCGCGGCGCGCGTGGTGCAGGCAGCCGCATGGCAATCGCTGCTGTACGGCACGGCCGGCGGCACCCTGGTCGGGGTGTCGGCGGCCCTCACCGCCCACGTGACCGACCTGTTCGAACACAGTCTCGGCTCGGCCGTAACCAGCTGGCAGCTCTACCTCCTGGTTGCCACCGGTCTCGCGGGCGTCTATCTGCAACAGCTCGGCTACCAGGCGGGATCGCTCGCCGCCTGCCTGCCCGCCTTCACCGTCGCCGAACCCATCGTCGCCGCGTTCCTCGGATTCACGGTCCTCGAGGAACGTTTGCGCAGCGGACCCCTGGGCACTGTCTTCGTGATCGCGGCCGTCGCGATCATGTGCGTCGCCGCCGTCGCGCTGTCCCGCGCGCAAGCGGGCGCCGAATCGACGATGCCCGCGCCGCCCGCGCAGTGACCTCGAGCACGACACGCGAGCGCGAAACGCCGTAGGCCCAAGTCGGCTCCGCGTGGCTTCGAAAGCAGTCGGTGGGGGCGCTTAGTATGTCTGCGTGTCAGCCTCGGGATCATTCGTTCATCTCCACAACCACACCGAGTACTCGATGCTCGACGGCGCGGCGAAGATCACGCCTCTGTTCAAAGAGGCCAAACGGCTGGGCATGACGGCCGTGGGCATGAGCGACCACGGCAACATGTACGGCGCTTCGGAGTTCTACAACTCCGCCAAGAAGCAGGGCATCAAGCCGATCATCGGCATCGAGGCGTACATCGCGCCCGAATCCCGCTTCAACACCAAGCGCGTGCAGTGGGGCGATCCGTCGCAGAAGAGCGACGACGTCTCCGGCTCGGGCGCGTACACCCACATGACCATGGTCGCGGAGAACGCGCAGGGCCTGAAGAACCTGTTCAAGCTCTCCAGCCTCGCGTCCCTGGAAGGCCAGCTCGGCAAGTGGGCGCGCATGGACGCCGACATCATCGCCGAACACGCCGCCGGCATCATCGCCACCACCGGCTGCCCGTCCGGCGAGGTGCAGACCCGCCTGCGCCTGGGCCAGGAGCGCGAAGCCCTCGAGGCCGCCGCGAAGTGGCAGGAGATCTTCGGCCCGGAGAACTTCTTCCTCGAGGTCATGGACCACGGCCTGTCCATCGAGCGCCGCGTGCGCGAGGGCCTGATCATGGTCGGCAAGCAGCTCGGCATCCCGCCGCTGGCCACCAACGACTGCCACTACGTGCACGAGTCCGACGCGACCAATCATGAAGCGCTGCTGTGCATCCAGACCGGCAAGACCCTGGCCGACCCCACCCGCTTCAAGTTCGACGGCTCGGGCTACTACCTCAAGTCCGCCGAGGAGATGCGCGCGATCTGGGACGAGGAGGTTCCCGGCGCCTGCGACAACACGGTCGCCATCGGTGAACGCGTGCAGTCCTACGACGACGTCTGGGCGCACCGCGACCGCATGCCCATCTTCCCGGTCCCCGAGGGCGAGACCCAGGCCAGCTGGCTGCGCCACGAGGTCATGAAGGGCCTGGACCGCCGCTTCCCGAACGGCCCGAAGCAGGAATACCTCTCGCGCGCCGACTTCGAACTCGACGTGATCATCGAGATGGGCTTCCCCGCCTACTTCCTCATCACCGCCGACCTCATCACCTACGCCCGCTCGGTCGGCATCAACGTCGGCCCCGGCCGTGGTTCGGCCGCCGGTTCGCTGGTCGCCTACGCCATGGGTATCACCAATATCGACCCGATCCCGCACGGGCTGCTCTTCGAGCGCTTCCTCAACCCCGAGCGCGTGTCGATGCCCGATATCGATATCGACTTCGACGATCGCCGCCGCGGTGAGATGGTCCGCTACGCCACCGAGAAGTGGGGCAGCGACCGCGTCGCACAGGTCATCACCTTCGGTACCATCAAAACCAAAGCCGCACTGAAGGATTCGGCGCGCGTGCTGTTCGGTCAGCCGGGTTTCGCCATCGCCGACCAGATCTCCAAGGCGCTGCCGCCGCCGATCATGGCCAAGGACATCCCGGTCGCGGGCATCATGGATCCCGAGCACGAGCGGTACAAAGAGGCCGCCGAGGTCCGCGAGCTCATCAACACCAATCCGGACGTCAACAAGATCTACGAGACCGCGCGCGGTCTCGAGGGCCTGATCCGCAACGCGGGCGTGCACGCCTGCGCGGTCATCATGTCGTCCGAGCCGCTCATCGACGCCATCCCCATGTGGAAGCGCGCGCAGGACGGCGCGATCATCACCGGCTGGGACTACCCGTCCTGCGAGGCCATCGGCCTGCTGAAGATGGACTTCCTGGGCCTGCGCAACCTCACCGTCATCGGCGACGCGCTGACCAACATCAAGAACAACCGCGGCATCGAACTCGACCTGGACACCCTGCCCCTGGAAGACCCCGCGACGTACGAGCTGCTCGCGCGCGGCGACACCCTCGGCGTCTTCCAGCTCGACGGCGGCGCGATGCGAGACCTGCTGCGCCGCATGATCCCCACCGGCTTCGACGACATCGTCGCCGTGCTCGCGCTCTACCGCCCCGGCCCCATGGGCATGAACGCGCACAACGACTACGCCGACCGCAAGAACGGGCGGCAAGAGGTCAAGCCCATTCACCCGGAGCTCGAAGAGCCCCTCAAGGTGATCCTCGGCGACACGTACGGCCTGATCGTGTATCAGGAGCAGATCATGCAGATCGCGCAGAAGGTCGCCGGGTACTCCCTCGGCCGAGCCGACATTCTGCGCCGCGCCATGGGCAAGAAGAAGGCCGAGATCCTGGAAGCCGAATTCGTCGGCTTCGAGGAGGGCATGCTGGCCAACGGCTTCTCCAAGCCCGCCATCAAGGCGCTGTGGGACACCATCCTTCCGTTCGCCGGCTACGCGTTCAACAAGTCGCACGCCGCCGGCTACGGCCTGGTGTCGTTCTGGACCGCCTACCTCAAGGCCAACTACCCGGCCGAGTACATGGCCGGTCTGCTCACCTCGGTCGGTGACGACAAGGACAAGGCCGCGATCTACCTCTCGGACTGCCGCCGCCTCGGCATCCAGGTGCTGCCGCCGGACGTCAACGAGTCCGAGATCGAGTTCGCCTCGGTCGGGCACGACATCCGCTTCGGCATGGGCGCGGTCCGCAACGTCGGCGCGAACGTGGTCTCCTCGATCATCGCCGCGCGCAAGGAGAAGTCGAAGTTCACCGACTTCTCCGACTACCTGAACAAGGTCGATGCCACCGCCTGCTCCAAGAAGGTCATCGAATCCCTCATCAAGGCGGGCGCTTTCGATTCGCTCGGGCATCCGCGCAAGGGCCTGCTGCTGATCCACTCCGACGCGGTCGACGCGGTCATGTCCACCAAGAAGGCCGAGGCCATCGGACAGTTCGACCTCTTCGGCGGTCTGGACGACGACGATTCCATGGCGAGCGTGTTCAACGTGAAGGTCCCCGACGAGGAGTGGGAGACCAAGCACAAGCTCGCCCTCGAACGCGAGATGCTGGGCCTGTACGTGTCCGGCCATCCGCTCAACGGCGTAGAGCATGTGCTTGCCGCACAGTCCGATACGAACATCCCGACCATCCTGGGCGGCGATATCAAGGACGGCCACCAGGTCACCATCGGCGGCATCTTCGCCAGCGTCACCCGCCGCGTCAACAAGAACGGCCTGGCCTGGGCCTCGGCTCAGCTCGAGGACCTCTCCGGCGGCATCGAGGTGCTGTTCTTCCCGCAGTCCTACTCGGTCTACGGCATGGATGTCACCGAGGACGCGATCGTCCTGGTCAAAGCCCGCGTCTCCGCGCGCGACGACCGCATATCGCTGATCGCCAACGATCTCGTGGTGCCCGACCTGTCCCACGTCGGCGTGGACAAGCCCATGTCGGTCACGATCCCGACCCGCCTGTGCACCCCCGACAAGATCAGCGCGCTGAAGCGGGTCCTGAGCAGCCACCCCGGCACCGCCGACGTCCACATCCGGCACATCGGCTCCCGCGAACGCACCACGGTCCTCAAGGTCTCGGACAACCTGCGCGTCTCGCCGTCCTCGGCGCTGATGGGCGACCTCAAGGCCCTGCTCGGCCCGGGCTGCCTCGCGGGCTAGCCTGCCGATCCGGGCGCGGGCGCGGCTGGCCCGGCGGCCGTGCTCGCGTGGCGCTGCGCCGAAAGCGGCTGTCCTACAACCAGGTCGGGTCGCCGAAGACCGCGCCGCTGTCGTCCACTTCGGCGGATTTGGCGTAGAGGTAGGTGTATTGGCGGATGCTCACCGGGCCGGTGCACGTGTTCACGACGAGGTGGAAGTCGCGGATCATGATGGTGCCGGTGATGCCGGGTGCGAGGTCCTTCTCCGCGACCGGGACCTCCCGCACCTCGCCGGGGGTCAGGTTGATCGTCGCCAGGGGGCCGGGATCGACCGAGAAGGTCGGGTTGTCGGGGTTGAGTCCGAGCGGCTCGGCGGAGGTGACGCCCAGCGTGCCGATACCGATGCTCACCGCGCAGCCGACGTGGTAGCCGGTCTTGAGTACGCCGCCCGCCATACCGTCGATGCGCCCGTACGCGGCGGAGTTGACCAGTGACTCCCGGGTCGTGCCCACCTGGTTCAGGGGCGCGATGCGGTTGATGACCTCGTCGCGGTTTCCCACGGTGAAGCTGCCGAACAGCGACTGATAGGTCCGCTCGTGTGGCGCCATGGCGACGAGGTCGGCCTGCGCGGGCGGGGCGAGGCAGATGGCCGCTCCGGCTGTCAGCGCGACCATTCCGAACGGTTTCATCCGCATGCGGCTCACGGTAATAGAAAAACCGTATTACACCTGCTCGGGACACGAACCGGACGGTTGCTTTTCAGTTAACGCCGGGTGTCGGAGGGGCGGATCACCCTCGATGGGGCTTGTGATTCGCGGGCCGGACGGCGCCGGCGATCCAGCGCAGTGCCGCAACGGTCGCGCCCGCCAGCACGGCGGTCTGCGCGGCGCCGGTGATGAGCAGTAGCAGCAGGGCCACGCCCAGGCCGAGGCCCAGGGCCTCTAGCTTGAAGACCGGCCACGCCGAGCCCGCGATGCCCACGGTCGCGCCGTGCGCACGGGTGCGGGTGTCTCGAATCGGGTGAACCACTGCCATCTCTTCAGGGTATCGAAGAAGAAAAGTTCGGTCCAGCGAACTTTTCTGTCGGGAACAACACAGCGAACGAGTTCGTTGGCATCTTTCATGCCACTCACAGGAGAGTACGAACCGAGTCCGACCGCCTGGGCGCGCGAACAGGCCGAACGGTACGAGGAATCGAACGGCGCCAAGGGTGCGACCATGCAGGGCAAGCCCGTCGTCCTGCTCACCACCCGCGGCGCGAAATCCGGCAAACTCCGCAA
Source organism: Nocardia sp. NPDC005978 (assembly GCF_040614455.1). Classification (NCBI taxonomy): domain Bacteria; kingdom Bacillati; phylum Actinomycetota; class Actinomycetes; order Mycobacteriales; family Nocardiaceae; genus Nocardia; species Nocardia sp. NPDC005978. Next base: position 12,502 of record NZ_JBEXUS010000031.1, on the reverse strand, counting down.
GACGCCGCTGATGCGGGTGGAACACGACGGCGAATACGCGGTCGTGGCCTCCCTGGGCGGCGCTCCCAAACATCCCGTCTGGTACTGGAACATCAAGGCCGACCCGCACGTCGACCTGCGGGACGGCGCGGTGGTCAAGGACTACACCGCCCGCGAGGTGACCGGCGCCGAGCGCGAGCAATGGTGGAAGCGCGCGGCGGAGGTGTGGCCGGACTATGACAACTACACCAAGAAGACCGACCGCGTGATTCCGGTTTTCGTGCTCACTCCCCGCGACTGACCTCGCCGGATTCGGTAGTCGACCGGCCCGCGCGTCACCATCGTGGCGCGCGGGCACCATCGTGTGCACGCGCGCGGGCAGCATCGTGGGCCCGGGCGGCGAGTTCACGATCACGCGTTCGGGATCGTGCGTTCGCCGGTCGCCGCGATGCCGCCCGGCCCGGCTCAGTACCATGTGTCGGGTGTCGGATCCGCTCGCAGTAGCAGAGAAAGTGCCCAGTTCCGTGCCCGAGTTGAGCGCGGACGAGATCGATGCCGCCGCGAAGCGAATTTCCGACATTATCGAGCCGACACCGCTGCAGCGAATCGCGCGGCTGTCGGCGAGCACGGGCGCCGAGGTCTACCTCAAGCGGGAAGACCTCACCGCCGTGCGCTCGTACAAGCTGCGTGGCGCGTACAACCTCATCGTTCAGCTCACCGCCACCGAACGCGCCGCCGGCGTGGTCGCCGCCAGCGCCGGAAACCACGCCCAGGGCGTGGCTTTCGCGTGCAACGCGATGGGCATCACCGGCCGCATCTACGTCCCCACGACCACCCCCAAGCAGAAGCGCGATCGCATCCGCGTGCACGGCGGCGATTACGTCCAGCTCATCGCGGTCGGCGACACCTACGACGCCGCCGCGGCCGCGGCCGTCGAGGACGTCGCGCGCACCGGCGCGACCATGGTCCCGCCCTTCGACGATCCGCGCACCGCGGCCGGGCAGGGCACCATCGCAGCGGAGATCCTGGAACAGCTCGACCGCGCCCCCGACCTGGTGATCGTGCCGGTGGGCGGCGGCGGTTGCCTGGCCGGTGTCAGCACCTATCTGCGGGAACGCTCGCCGCGGACCGCGATTCTGGGGGTCGAGCCCGCGGGTGCGGCCTCGATGACCGCGGCCATGGTCGCGGGCGGTCCGGTCACCCTGCCCGAGATCGATCCGTTCGTGGACGGCGCGGCCGTGCGCCGGATCGGCGCGGTGCCCTACACCGCGGTGGCCCGGCTGGGCGGGCAGGCTCGCTCGCACGCCTCGCTGCCGTTGCTCACCACGACCGAATCCGTCGGCGGCGCAGGCGCTTTCCGCATGATGACGATCGACGAGGGCGCGATCTGCACCACCATGCTCGAGCTGTACCAGAACGAGGGCATCGTCGCCGAGCCGGCGGGCGCGCTGGCCGCCGCGGCGCTGCGTGAGATCGATCTGGCCCCGGACTCCACCGTGGTGTGCCTGCTCTCGGGCGGCAACAACGATGTCTCGCGCTACGGCGAGGTCATCGAACGCTCCCTCGTGCACCGCGGCCTGAAGCACTACTTCCTGGTGGACTTCCCGCAGGAGCCCGGCGCGCTGCGCCGCTTCCTCGACGAGGTGCTGGGCCCGGACGACGACATCACCCTGTTCGAGTACGTCAAGCGCAACAACCGGGAAACCGGCGCCGCCCTGGTCGGCATCGAACTGGGCACGCCGGACGGGCTCGAGCCGCTGCAGAAGCGGATGGACGAATCCCCGATTCGCGGCGATCGCCTCGAACCCGGTTCACCCGCGTACCGCTACCTCACCTGAGTCGCGCCGTCCCGCCCCGGATTCCGGGGCGGGACGGACATTTTCGCCGACTCTCCGCATCGACGGCGCGTTTGCCGTTCCCGCCGCCGAGCCGCGCACGGTGGGATATTCTCGTGCGCCGACGGTGCTTTTGCCGCATGCTGTCAGGGGGATTGCGCGGTTTTCCCGGGGGACGGGCTAACGCCCGCGGGGATTCTCCCCGATGAGTCGAGTAGTCGACTACGCGTGTGGGACGACTATCCAGGGGTGGAGGATCGGTTCATGAAAAGGCTTGTGGTGTGTTGCGACGGCACCTGGAAGGCCGAGTCCAGCAGCACGGTATCGAACATCGTGAAGATCGCGCAGACGGTATGCCTGACCGGCACCGACGGCGCCGGTGAGCCTGTGGGGCAACGGGTTTACTACATTTCCGGGCCCGGGGCCCGGGGCTTCGCCTCCGATCGGCTGCTGGGCGGGGCATTCGGCCTGGGGCTGGAAGCCAATCTGTCCGCCGCCTACTGGCAACTCGCCCTGAATTGGGAACCGGGCGATGAGATCTTCATCTTCGGTTTCAGTCGCGGCGCCTATACCGCACGCAGTCTGGCCGGCATGATTCATCGCCTCGGTATTCTCACCTATGCCGCCATGATCGCTGGGAAATATCCGGAGGCGCTGCGGATCTATCAGCAGCGCAAAGCGAATCCGATGGACGCGGACCCGCCGGAATGGGCCGAATTCCGCCGCGCGCACTGCTATCCGGATCCGGTGAAAATCAACTTCCTCGGCGTTTTCGACACCGTCGGCGCGATGGGTATTCCGGGAATCACCGCCTGGCGGCATCGATTCCACGATGTGCGGCTCTCCAGCAGCGTGCACTGCGCGCGCCAGGCGCTCGCCCTGGACGAGCGCCGCCGCTCCTTCGAGCCGTGCCTGTGGGAGGTGCCGGTCGAACTGGCCGAGAAGTACCGGCGCACCGATCGGGTCAAGCAGGTCTGGTTCGAGGGCGTGCACTCCGACATCGGCGGCGGCTATCCCGAATGCGCGCTCTCGGACATCACCCTGCGCTGGATGATCGCCGAGGCCGCGGCCGAGGGCCTGGCCTTCGACCAATCCCGGCTGGCCACGCTGCTGGCCAACTGCGCGGGCAAGCCCGAGCACGAACGGCTGCACGACTCGCTCTCGATCGGCTTCCGGGTCCTGAATTTCCTTCGACTGCTGCGCAATCCGCGCAGTCCGCGCTTCTTCTGGGACTCCTGGCGCCGGGTGCTGGCGGCCACCGATCAGGACAGCTACCTGGCGTCGGCGGCGCACACCACGGCCGAGTACCGGCCGCTGAATCTGCGGCGCTGGCGCGCCGGGCTGGCGGGGGAGGTGCCCGCCGACCTCATCGAGCCCACCGACTTCGGGCCGTTCACCGCCCCGGCCACCGGGACCGCGGTGCACCCGATCTTCGTCGGCGCGACCGCGCGGGTACACGCGCCGGATGCGGTACCGGGGGTGCCCGCGCCGGATGCGTACGCGGTGGAATGGGCGTCTCCGGCGGTGCGCGCGGTGGCAGGAACCGTCGCGTCGGGGCACTCGGTGGGTGCGTCCGTATCGGTACAGGAACCGAATGCCCTTGTACCGCAACGAGATTGCTCGGGCGACGACGAATCCGTCGCTTAGTCGCTGTCGGTCCTGCACCCGGAACCGGTCGACCGGAACCGCGTGCGCTGGAACTCTGTGCGCGGAGCTGAACGCGGTGCGCCGGAACCCGGCGCGCGGGCTCAGCGCACCAGCAGCGCGACCGGCAGCCGGGCGAAGAGCTTCTCCAGCCGCGAACGCCCGGAGAAGGTGTGCCCGGTGAGCCGGTCGGTCCAATGCCCCTGTGGCAGATCCAGGACCGTGTCGGCCCAGCCGCCCGCCTCGTCCAGGCGAATGCTGTGCCTCGTGACCGCCACGATGACCTCGGGGGTCTCACCGCGCCGCCCGCGCGCGTAGGCGAGCAGATTGCCGGCGTGATCCCCCGAGGCGAACAGCGGGGTATAGGTGCCGCCGACGAAGCAGTCCGGCCGTTCCCGCCGCAGCCACAGCGCGTACGCCACGATCCACATCTTCACCGCGCCCGACGGATCCAGATCCGGTGTGCCGGTGAGCGATTGCAGTAGCAGCGAGCGGTGGGTGAAGTCCACCGGTCGGCGGTTGTCGGGATCGACGAGCGAGTCCTCCCACAGCTCGCAACCCTGGTAGATGTCGGGAATGCCCGGGGCGCACAGCTGCAGCAGTTTCTGCGAGAGCGAATTCGTCCAGGCGTGCAGCGCCAGATCGGTCACCAGCTCGCCCAGCTCCGGCCCGACCGGTCCGTCGATGATCTGATCGATCCAGCGGTGCACGGCGTTCTCGAACTCGACATCGGGTTCTTCCCAGGACGATCGGGTCCCGGCCTCGCGAACGGCCTTCTCCGCGAACTGATGCAGCCGCTCCCGGAATCCGGGGACCGCGGCGGCCGGTCTGCCGTCGGACGGCCAGGCCCCGAACATGTTCTGCAGCAGGAACAGTGTGGTCGCGCCGTCGGGCCCGGGTGCGATCTCGTTCCACGCGCCCACCGCGCGCGCCCAGATGTCGGGCACCTGCGAGAGCATTCCGATCCGCGCGCGGGCGTCCTCGCCGCGTTTGGTGTCGTGGGTGGACAGCGTCGTCATGGTCGCGGGCCAGCGGGCCGCGCGCTCGGCCATGGACAGGTGGAATTCGATGGGGGAGTCGCCGAACCGGGTGGGGTCCGCGCCCATCTCCTGCAGGGACACCAGGCGCGCGGCCCGGTAGAACATGGTGTCCTCCACGGCCTTCGCGGTGATCGCGCCGCCGACCTGGTGGAACCGGGTGGCGGCTTCGGCGTTGACCGCGAGCGCGGTGGCCAGCACCTGCAGCGGCGCGGTCAATTCGGCGTTGCGCCGGATCACCTCGGTGATGACCGCGCTGACCCGCCCGGCCAGCGGCGTGTAGTCGGTGCGGTACACCGGCATGTGCGAGAGCACCTCGATGGTGGCGTTGATCAGTGCCATGGTGTCGAAGGCGTCCGCGCGCGCGTCGCGTTTGACCGCGGCGACCAGCCGCCGCACCTCGGGCACCAGCATGGTCTCGGCGACCGCGCGCTTGATGCGATGCTCGTTCTCGGTGAACCAGGCCTTGTCGCTGCCGTGCCCGGTGAAGGTGCGGGACAGGTCGGTGAGGATCTTCTCCCCGTCCGGATCGATGAGCACGCCGCCGATGTCGGCGAGGGTGTCGTACCCGGTGGTGCCGTCCACCGCCAGCGCGCCGTCCAGGGTTTCGCCCGGGGCGAGGACCTTCTCCACCAGCAGCAGGCGATGGGGTCCGACGAGCTTGCGGAGTTTGGCCAGATACTCGGCGGGCCGGGCCAGCCCATCGGGATGGTCCACGCGCACGCCGTCGATCAGGTCGTGTTCGCACCAGGCCGCCAGCTCACGATGGGTGGCGTCGAAGACCTCGGGGTTCTCCTGCCGGATGGCGGCCAGCCCGCCGACGGTGAAGTAGCGCCGGTATCCGCACAGCCCGGATTTCCAGTTGACCAGGCGATAGTGCTGCTTGTCGTGGATGCGCAGCGCGTTCTCGCCGTCGGTGCCGGGCGCGATGGGAAAGCGCATGTCGTGCAGCGCGAGCATGGGTTCGAGCCCGCCGCGATCGACCGAGAGCGCCGCCGGATCGTTCTCGTTGGCCAGCACCGGCAGCGCGATTCGCCCGCCCGCGCCGTTGGCCGGGCTCCAGTCGATGTCGAACCAGTGCGCGTACTTGGAGTCGCGCCCGTGCTGCAGCACGTCCCACCACCAGGCGTTCTGCCGCGGATCGGTGACGCTCACGTGATTGGGCACCACGTCCACGATCAGGCCCATGCCGCGCCCGCGCACCTCGTCCGAGAGGGCCTTGAACCCGGTCGGACCGCCCAGCGCCGCGGCGACCGTGGTCGGTTCGGTGATGTCGTAGCCGTGGGTGGAACCGCGCGCGGCGGTCATCACCGGTGACAGGTACAGGTGCGAAATGCCCAGCTGCTGCAGGTATTCGGCGATGGCGCGGGCATCGGCGAAGCTCAGCGTGTCGGGTCGCAGTTGCAGCCGGTAGGTGCTGCGGACGGGCGAGGGCCGGGCGATGGGGCCGGTGCGGTGTTCGGGCGTGCTGGTCATGTCGTGTTCGATCATGCCGTACGGCGCAGCACGAGCAGACAGCGTGCGGGCACTTGCAGCGCCCCGGCGGCGGTGAGCGGGAGGTCGGCGGCGGGCCGCCCGGTGGGGGTGGAGCAGTCCAGCTCCACCGACCAGGTGCGGGCGTGATCGGCGTCGGGCAGGGTGAACTCCAGGGCGGCGTCGTGGGCGTTGAAGCAGAGCAGGAACGAATCGTCGGTGATGCGCTCACCGCGCGGGCCGGGCTCGCGGATGCCGTCGCCGTTGAGGAAGACCGCCAGCGAGCGGCCGAAACCGGTCTCCCAGTCGACGTCGGTCATCTCCGCCCCGGACGGGGTGAACCAGGCGATGTCATCGGGATGATCGTGTTCGGGCGCGGGTCTGCCGTCGAAGAACCGCCGTCTGCGGAACACCGGATGCCCGGCGCGCACCGCGACCGCGCGCCGGGTGAATTCGAGTAGATCGGCGTTGGAGTCCATGAGCGACCAGTCCATCCACGACAGCGGTGAATCCTGACAGTAGGCATTGTTGTTGCCGTGCTGGGTGCGGCCGAGTTCGTCGCCGTACAGCAGCATCGGGGTGCCCTGGGAGAGCAGCAGGGTGGCGAGCAGATTACGGGATTGCCGTGCGCGCAGTGCCAGAATATCCGGATCGTCGGTGGGTCCCTCCACCCCGCAGTTCCAGGAGCGGTTGTAGGTCTCGCCGTCGTGGTTGCCCTCGCCGTTGGCGTGATTGTGTTTCTCGTTGTAGGACACCAGATCCGCGAGGGTGAAGCCGTCGTGCGCGGTGACGAAGTTGATGCTCGCGCTGGGGCGGCGGCCGGTGGCCTCGTACAGATCCGAGGAGCCGGTGAGCCGAGAAGCGAACTCGCCCAGTGTCGCCGGTTGCCCGCGCCAGTAATCCCGCACGGTGTCACGGTATTTGCCGTTCCACTCGGTCCAGGCCGCCGGGAAATTGCCGACCTGGTAGCCGCCCTCGCCCACGTCCCAGGGCTCGGCTATCAGCTTGACCTGACTCACCACCGGGTCCTGGTGCACGAGGTCGAAGAAGGTGGCCAGGCGGTCGACGTCGTGCAGTTCCCGGGCCAGGGCGGCGGCCAGATCGAAGCGGAAGCCGTCCACGTGCATCTCGAGCACCCAGTAGCGCAGGGAGTCCATGATCAGCTGCAGGGTGTGCGGGTGCCGGACGTTGAGGCTGTTCCCGGTGCCGGTGTAGTCCATGTAGTGCTGCGGATCGTTTTCCACCAGGCGGTAGTAGGCGGCGTTGTCGATGCCGCGGAAGCCCAGGGTGGGGCCGAATTCGTTGCCCTCGGCGGTGTGGTTGTAGACCACGTCGAGGATCACCTCGATGCCCGCTGCGTGCAGGGCCCGCACCATCGCCTTGAATTCGGTGACCGCCGCGCCCGGCGCGGTGCCGGCGGCGTATTCCGCGTGCGGGGCGAAGTAGCCGAAACTGTTGTAGCCCCAGTAGTTTCGCAGTCCGCGATCGAGCAGCAGGCGGTCGTGCAGGAACTGGTGCACCGGCATCAGCTCGACCGCGGTCACGCCCAGGCGGACGAGATGGCCGATGATCGCCGGATGCGCCATGCCCGCGAAGGTGCCGCGCAGGGCCGGGGGTACCGCGGGATGGGTGTAGGTCATGCCCTTGACGTGGGCCTCGTAGATGACCGTCTCGTGATACCCGCGCTGCGGGGCGCGATCGTGCTGCCAGTCGAAGAACGGGTTGATGACCACGCCGGTCATGGTGTGGCCCAGCGTGTTCTGGCCGTAGTTGTAGGGGGCGACGTCGGCCCCGAAGTCACCCTCGAACGCCTTGCCGTAGGGATCCAGCAGCAGTTTGCTCGGGTCGCAGCGCAGCCCGCGGGCGGGATCGTAGGGGCCGTGCACGCGGAACCCGTAGCGCTGACCCGGCCCGATCCCGGGCAGATAGGCGTGCCAGACGTAGCCGTCCACCTCGTCCAGCGGCACCCGCGTTTCCCCGTCCGCGCCGATCAGGCACAGCTCCACCCGGGTCGCGACCTCCGAGAACAGCGAGAAGTTGGTGCCCGCGCCGTCATAGGTGGCGCCGAGGGGATAGGCGGTCCCCGGCCAGACACCTAGCGGTGCCGAATCGGTGGTCGCGGGAGCCATGCCCAGACCCTATCGGTCCGTAGCGGGCGCTCGGTCGGCTGCCCTCCGGGGGCGGGGCAGATGATCGCCCGGTCGCGTGGACGGTGCCGGCGCAGGGGGTTCGGGCCGGCGCGGGTGGGCCGCGACCACGGCACACTCCCGAACGGGAGCCGTGCGGATTCCCCCGCGGGCGGGCCCGGGCGACCCGCGGATCGTGCGCGGGCGGGTACGGCCGGGACGCGGTGGGCCGGACCGCGTACGCGGTGGCCCGGTCTCGGCCACCGGCGCGGCGGTCGGTGAGAAGCGGTCGGCGGGAGGCGGTCAGCGGGAGGCGGGCGGACCCGTGAGCGGGCGGCACAACCGCTGGCCGAGGAGGTTGTGGCCGAACAGGAACTGCGGGTCTTCCTGGACCAGGTGGAATCCCGCGCGGTCGTAGATGCGGCGGGCGGCGGTCTGGGCGTTGGTCGTCCAGAGGGCGAGTTCGCGGTAGCCGGCCGCGGTGGCGAAGTCGATGCAGGCGTTCACCAGGGTGCTGCCGATGCCCAGGCCGCGGGCGGTGGGCTCCACCAGCAGCACGCGCAGGCGGGCGGTGTCGGGGCTCTCCTGCATGCAGTAGACCGCACCGACCGGGGCGCCGCGGTGTTCGGCGATCCAGGCGCGTTCGCGGTGCGGCTCATGGCAATTGAGGAAATCGGCGACGATGCGGGCGACCAGGGCCTCGTACTCCCGACTCCAGCCGAATTCGCGGGCGTACACCGCGCCGTTGCGCTGGATGACCCAGCCGTGGTCGCCGGGACCGGGATCGCGCAGGGTGACGGCGGATTCGGGCCGGGCGGTCGCGGACGGCGGGCCGGACGTGGCCGCCGCGTCGGACGGGGTGACCGGTGCGCCGGACCGAGCGGTGACCGGCGCGGCGTTCCGGTCGCCGGGGGTGGAGGATCCGGCGGCGACCGTGTCCGCGCGACCGGATGGTGGCGTGCCGCCCGGGTTTTCGCCGTCCAGAATGGCCTCGATGACGGCCATGGCCTCGACCAGCCGGTCGCGGACGGCGGGGGAGTGCGGGTGCAGTAGTTCGCCGATGTCCTGCTGGGAGCGCTTGTCCAATTCGGTGAAGACCGCGCGGCCGGTGTCGGTGAGCTCCACGACCTGGCGGCGGGCGTCGACGTCCGAGCGTTTGCGCGCGATCAGGTCCTTGGCCTGGAAGCGGGTGAGGATGCGGCTCAGGTACCCCGCGTCCAGGTCCAGGACGCGGCGCAGATCCACCACCTCGGCGGCCCCGAAGGTGGCCAGCTCGAACAGTATCCGGGCCTCGGTGAGGGAGAAGTCGGTGCCGAGCACGCCGTGCCGCAGCGCCCCGACGACGCGGGTGTAGCTGCGGTTGAAGGCGCGGACCGCGGCGATGTGCTCGGCGGCGACATCGGGATCGGCGGCGGGGTGACAGGCCCCGGTGTAGGAGCTTCCGGTATCCGACGCCATGGCGACCCCCGTTCATTGACTTGGTCAAACGGTACGGGACAGTGCCCGGTCAGCGGCCGGATTCGCCGGACTTCGCACCACCTCGTGGTAACTTGAACGCCGTTCAAGCCTGCCGCCGGGGACCGGCGCGGGCGTGCCGCCTTGCGAAGGAGTGCCGTGGCCGCGATTCCCGAGACCCAGGTCCGCGCCGCTGCCGCCGCCGCGGGCGCGCTGTCCGCCGCCGAGCTCACCGCGCTGGACGCGGCACACGTGTGGCATCCCTACGGCGGATTTCCGGCAACGACCGAACCGCTCGTGGTCGCCTCGGCCGCCGGCACCCGGCTCACCCTCGCGGACGGCCGCGAACTGGTGGACGGCATGAGTTCGTGGTGGGCGGCCATCCACGGGTACCGGCACCCGGTGCTGGACGCCGCGCTGCTCGCGCAGTCCCAGCGGATGAGTCACGTGATGTTCGGCGGGCTCACCCACGAACCGGCCGTGCGGCTCTCGCGTCTGCTGATCGAGCTCACCCCCGGCGGCCTGGACAAGGTCTTCCTCTGCGACTCCGGGTCGGTGTCGGTGGAGGTCGCGGTGAAGATGTGCCTGCAATATCAACGCGCACTGGGCCGTCCGGGCAAGCGCCGCCTGCTCACCTGGCGCGGCGGCTATCACGGCGACACCTTCACCCCCATGAGCGTGTGCGATCCCGAGGGCGGCATGCACTCGCTCTGGACCGACGTCATGGCCGAGCAGATCTTCGCCCCCGCGCCGCCCGCGGACTACGACCCGGCCTACGCCGCCGAGCTCGAACGCCTGATCACCACGCACGCGAGCGAACTCGCGGCCGTGATCGTGGAACCGGTGGTGCAGGGCGCGGGCGGCATGCGCTTCCACGACCCGCGCTACCTGGCGGACCTGCGCCGGATCTGTGACGCCGCCGGCGTGCTGCTGGTCTTCGACGAGATCGCCACCGGATTCGGCCGCACCGGAAAGCTTTTCGCCGCCGACCACGCCGGGGTCACCCCCGACGTCATGTGCGTGGGCAAGGCCCTGACCGGCGGCTACCTGACCCTGGCCGCCGCCCTGTGCACCACCGGGATCGCAGAGACCATCAGCCGCTCGCACGGCGGGCTCATGCACGGGCCGACCTTCATGGGCAATCCGCTGGCCTGCGCGGTGGCCGTGGCGTCCCTGGAACTGCTGCTCGCGCGCGACTGGCAGGGCGAGGTCGCGATGATCGAATCCGCTTTGCGCACCGGCCTTTCCGAGGCGGCAGCCCTCCCCGCGGTCGCCGACGTTCGCATCAAGGGCGCGATCGGCGTCGTGGAACTGCACCACCCGGTGGACATGCGCAAGGCGACGGCGGCTGCCGTCGACGCGGGCGTCTGGCTCCGCCCCTTCCGCAACCTGATCTACACGATGCCCCCGTTCATCAGCACCCCCGACGACGTGGCCCGGATCACCGCGGGCATCCTCGCCGCCGCGTCCGCCTGACCCGGCCGCGGCCCGGATGCGTTGCGGGCCGGTCGATTCGGTCGCTGTGGAGGCCGGGGTAGGGATCGAATGCGACCGGTCGGCACTGTCGTGGTCGCCGATCACCGCGTCCGGCGTCCGGATGTGCTGTCCCGCAGTGTATTTGCGGGTGGCCCGACTGTTTCCGGGCACGGCGGCATCGCGGGGGGTGGGCTCGGCCGCGGCCCTTACGCGGCCGAGAGGTGCGAGCGTGCGCTCAGCGGCTGGCGCGTTTCTCGCGGTTCCGTTCGGGATTCTCACTGTCCGACAGCACTTCCCACACGCGGAAGACGCAGTGGAATTCGTCGGACCAGCCCCGGGCGATCAGCATGTAGGTGTCGCCGTCGCGCAGGATCGTGCGCCGGCTGATCAACTTCGGATGATCGGGGATGAATTTCGAGACGAGATCGGGGACCTTGGCGAGTGCTTGTTCGCGGGTGCCCACCACTTCGCCGAGGATCTTCGGGGACCAATTCTTGGACTCGCCGAATCCGGTCGTCTGCTCGACCACTATTGCCCATCGTGGCATCGCGCAGCCTCCTTAGGGCCTCCAGCATAGCGCCGTCGTGCACCCGAGCATGCGTCCTGAACGGTGTTCAAGTATGCTGCGGAGCTGTGAGTGCCGATCCCTTGAGATGGTTGGACGAGCGCGCGGCCGAGCGGGTGGACGCCGGACTGCGCCGGGAGCTGCGCGCGCGTGCCCCCGAATCGCCGAGCATCGATCTAGCCTCGAACGACTATCTCGGGCTGGTGCACCACCCGGAGGTGGTGGCCGGCGCCATCGAGTCGGTGCGGCGCTGGGGCACCGGTTCGACCGGATCGCGGCTGGTGACCGGCACGACCGCCGAACACGAACTGCTCGAGGCCGAACTGGCCGAATTCACCGGCGCCGAGACCGGTTTGGTCTTCGCCTCCGGCTACGCCGCCAACCTCGGCGCGGTGACCGCGCTGGCCGGGCGCGGCGCGCTGGTGGTCTCGGACGCGGGCAGTCACGCCTCGCTCGTGGACGCCTGCCGGCTGTCCCGCTCGCGGGTGGAGATCGCCCCGCACCGCGACGTGGTCACCATCGACCGCCTGCTCGCGGACCGCACCGAGGAACGCGCCCTGGTGCTCACCGATTCGGTCTTCAGCGCCGACGGCGATCTGGCCCCGCTGGCCGAGCTGCACCGGGTGACCCGGGCCAACGGCGCGATCCTGATCGTGGACGAGGCGCACGGTCTCGGCGTGCGCGGCGACGGCGGGCGCGGGCTGGTGCACGAGTGCGGCCTGGCCGGGGAACCGGATCTGATCATCACCGCGACCCTGTCCAAAGCCTTTGCGGCACAGGGCGGTGTGGTGCTGGCGGCCGAGCGCGTGCGCGCGCACCTCATCGACACCGCCCGCACCTTCATCTTCGACACCGGCCTGGCCCCGGCCGCCGTCGGCGCGGCCCGCGCGCAGATAGGAATAGCAAACGACA